>WFMY01000172.1 GCA_015488855.1 Helicobacteraceae bacterium | reverse complement strand
GCCCTCAATGCCTCTCAAAAAGCACCTGATGAGAGTTTTAACTTTGGAAGAAATAAGATAGAACCACTTGCCGCTGTTATAGAAGGCACAGTGATATCTCTCTCTGCCTTATTCATCTTGTTTGAAGCACTGACGAAGATAATACGCCCAAGAGCGATGCAATACATGAATGAAAGTATAGTAGTCATGTTAATCTCTATCGTTATTACACTAGCTCTTGTATTGTTTTTAAATTATATTGCTAAAAAGACTGGAAATATGGTGATTAAAGCAGATGCTCTACATTATAAAACTGATATATTTTCAAACGGTGCAGTCCTTCTGGCTCTAGGTCTTGTAGCCTACACAGGAGAACAACTCATAGATCCCATTTTAGGGATTGGCATTGCTATTTATATGATCTACTCAGCTATTCCTATTATCAAAGAGGGGATTCTTATGCTTTTAGATGCTGCACTTGATGAGGAACATAGAAAAAATATCATCACCCTTTTAAGCAAAAATAGCTCTATTAATAATTTTCACTATCTCACAACAAGAGAATCTGGTTCTCACATCTTCATATCTGTGCATCTTGTTTTCAATGTTAGTATCTCTCTTTATGATGCGCACCTTACATCTGACAAGATAGAAGCTGACATTATAAATTTATTTGATGACACAAAGAAGGTCCATATTATGATTCACATGGACCCTTACGATGATGCAGAGATAAATGATGCCCTCTGATTGAGCGTATGGAATATTTTTCAAAGAAAAATGTACTCTTAGTTTTTCAATAACTCTATAGTATTTTCTATAGGGCGACCAATCACTGCTTTATCACCTTTGATGATAATGGGTCTCTCTATAAGTTTTGGATTTTCACTTAGAAGTTTTACTAACACTGTTTCATCTTCTATATTTTTGATATCTAACTCTTTATAGATATCTTCACCTTTTCGCATAAGCTCTTTTGCTGAGATATTTAACTTTTTCAAGATATCTTCTATAACCTCTATGCTTGGTGATTCATCTAGGTATTTGTAAGTAGTAAACTCTTGCGATGCATTTTGTAAAACTTCTAAAGATGCTCTTGACTTAGAGCATCTTGGATTATGCCAAATTTGAACCATCTCTCTTCTCCTTAGTGGGCGTGAGTGCCACAGCCACAGCCACCGCCACAACAACCACACTCTTTTTCAACTATAATTTTAAACATATATTTACTCTATAACTTTGGAAAATTATATCTTTAGGAGTTAAGTCCATACTAAATCAAAAAAACTAATTTTCTTGATTTAGGTTTCTTGATTTAGTTTTCTTCATCTTTTTTGTCTTGTTCTTTTTGTATCAATGCTCGATAAGCTTCATCTTTTGGCACCATGCCCGCTTCATACAAAAACTGAGAAGCGATAAAATTCATCTTTTTCATCTTGTCATATTTTGTATATGAAAGATAAAGTATATCCTTAGCTCTTGTTACAGCGACATAAAAAAGTCTTCTCTCTTCATCTAGGCTACCACCACGCTGCATAAGTTTTCGGTTTGGAAAACGACCATCCATCATATCTATGACATAAACCTCTTTATACTCGAGTCCTTTTGATGCATGGACACTGAGAAGGTTTACCCCCTCTCCTTGTGTAAGGTCAGAAGAACCAAGTATCATCGCATTTAAAAACCTTGAATGCTCTTTGTATGGGCTTGAAAGCTCCTCTAAGAGCATCATCTTCCGCTGAATTTTCACAAGAGACTCTGTTTTTTGCTTTTCATCTATAGTACCATCTTTAAGTTGAGCTCTTTTGCTTGAGAGTATATCTGCTATGTATTTGAAAACTTCAGAGGTATAGATCTTTTTTACGACAGCTTTTGGCTCACTCATCCCTTTTATATCACGAAACAAAAGATAAAAATTATGCAAAAAGGTAGCAGAGTCTTTTGTAAGTTTTGGATGCTTAAGCACTGGATTTTTCATAAACTTATCTTCAAAGCCTAGTTTGGCAAACTTTCCAACAGCACCGAGTTCTAAGAACTCATCAAAAAGCCCTAATTGATGGTTGAGTTTTCTTTTTTCAAATGGATTTCTTATATGTTCATCTGGAGCGTAAAGCCCAGTTAACATACTGCCTGCACCTGAAAATTTTAGTCCAAGGTAAAGCTCTTTTGCCATCGCTGAGCCTATCCCTCTAGCATATTCAAAAACATGGATAAAACTCATCATATCGGCTTCATTGACAAGAAGTGTAAATATATCGAGGACAGCTTTGACCTCTTTTGAATCAAAAAAGCTTGTTCCACCTTTTCTTTTACAAGCAATATCAAGTTCACGAAGCCCAACTTCAATACCATCTGCAGTAGAATTATTTCTAAATATGACGGCGATCTCTTCATGGGGCGTTTGACTCTCTCGTATCTTCATAGCAATAGCATGGTACTGTTCAAAAAGTTCCTCATATCCTAAAAGCTTTGGAGGGGGAAATGAGCCTTGTCTTGTTACTTCAAGCTGTTTTGGATAGATGCGTTCATTGTGTTCTATCACCTTTGTTGCGAGAGAGAGTATGGGTGGAGAGGAACGATAATTTTTTGTTAGAGTATGCACTACTGCATCAGGAAATTTTTTATTAAATGAACCTATGATCGTAATATCTGCTCCATTAAAAGCATAGATACTCTGGTCATAATCCCCTACACAAAAGAGTGATGGTGGGTTCATAGCATCAACGAGTGTCCCTTGTAAGGCATTGGTATCTTGGTATTCGTCTATGAGAATCTCTTTATATCCCAAATCATAATGGGAACACAATTCACGAAAATGAAGGAGTAAGTCATTAAAATTTACAAAACCATACTCTTTTTTTAATGTCTCAAATTCATCAACTACATCTGCATAGATAAGAGCAAACAGTTCGTGTTCAGCAAAGCTATCTTTAATCCAATCCTCAAAATTGTTCTCTAACTCTGTATTTTGATAAAAAGAGTACATATCATAAAGATAGTTACCACCATAAGGCTGTACCTCGGCATCGATATTTTGAAAAGAGCGTTTCTCAAATACAGAGCGAAAAAGAGTTTTAAGCTCTCGTTGTTGTTTGAGAACTATCTTTTTATCATATTTTTTAAGCCATCTGTAACTTACGGCATGAAAAGTTCCTGCATCTATTTTTTGAGCAATCTCATCACCAAAAAATTGTGCCAATCGCTCTACCATCTCCGCAGCAGCTTTGTTTGTAAAGGTAAGTAAGAGGATCTCACTTGGCTCTATCCCTTTGCTTAGTAGATGTGCTATGCGACCAACAATAGTAGAGGTCTTACCCGTTCCAGCAGAAGCAATAATGAGGTTATACTTAAAGTCAGATGTTGCAGCATTATATTGTTCTTCATTGAGGCGGGATAATGGCAAATCTTTTCCTATGTATCTTGAGTTGTAAGAGTGTTATTATATCTTGAATTAACTCAACTTTGTAAATCTATTCTTTCATCTTTATACTCCAACTCTCCAGCTCTTGACTCTTTCTCATCAATGATGCTTTGAATCTGAATTTTAACTTT
>WFMY01000171.1 GCA_015488855.1 Helicobacteraceae bacterium | reverse complement strand
TGGTCGAAGAGGTTGATGGGAAACCACAAAGCGTTGATGATAGAATATGTCCATGTAAGCCTGCTATTGAAAAAGAGATACCTGAAGATGGGACTTGTCACTGCGGCATCTATTGTACACCAGAATTTGCAGAAGCTAAAAGAGTAGAAATGGGTATGGAAGAAGCTGTACATACTCACTCTCGTGGCTTAACACAAGAGGAGTGTGAATCACTACTCAATCAAGGAGAACTTGACGGAGATGAGCTTATAGCCCTCCTTGAAGCTCGTAAACTTGGTATGGTGAAATTTACACTTGTTGATGTTCGTGAGCATATGGAATGGCAGATGGGTCACATCAAAGGTGCAGATAAGCTCATCCCAACTTCTTCGTTTTACCAATCTCTTGAGGAGGCACAACTTTCAAAAGATGCAATAAACATTGTTTACTGTCATGTTGGAAGTAGAAGTGCTCATGTTTCAAGGATTATGAGTGATATGGGTTACAAGATAGGAAATTTAACACACGGCATCGTTTCATACGATGGGGAGATTGAAAGATAATGAAAGTTTTACTTATAAAAGATGTAAAAAGCCTTGGAAAAAAAGGTGAGGTAAAAGAGGTCAAAGATGGTTATGGCAAAAACTTTCTTATAGCAAAAGGATTTGCAAGAGCTGCAACACCTGAGATACTAGAACAACATGCTAAAGATGAACTCATAGTTGCACAGGACCTTGAAAAAGAGGTAGCTGCATTAAAAGTTATTGCTGAGCAACTTGACAAAGCAGAGATCGTTATCACAAAAAAACTAGGCACAAAAGGTCACCTTTTTGGTTCGGTCACTAAAGATGAGATAGCACATGCACTTCAAGAGCAACATGGAATTGAGATTGATAAAAAACATATCAATGAAAAGTCTGCTATTAAAACTATTGGTGAGCATGACTTAGACTTTAAACTTGGGCATGGTCTTCATGGAACAATCCATGTGGATGTTCAGGGCGAATAAAAAAGGGGTTTAATGTTTGATGCTACAACAATACTTGCTTACAAAGGCAAGAACAAAGCTGTCATAGGTGGAGATGGTCAAGTTACTTTTGGAGATTCTGTTTTAAAAAGCAATGCGACTAAAATCCGTACCCTTCATAAAGGGAAAATTCTTGCAGGTTTTGCTGGAAGTACAGCAGATGCCTTTAACCTTTTTGATATGTTTGAAGATTTTTTAGAAGACAAAAAAGGTGATATACTGAAATCTGTCATTGAGTTTTCTAAAGCATGGAGAAAAGACAAAGTTCTTCGCAGGTTAGAAGCTATGATGATAGTGCTCAACCAAGAACATATCTTCATTCTCACTGGGAATGGGGATGTAGTAGAGCCTGAAGATGGTGAGATAGCCTCTATCGGAAGTGGTGGAAACTACGCTATTTCAGCTGCACGAGCACTCAAAAAACATGCAAGTTTAGATGAAGAAGAACTGGTCAAAGAATCCCTTCATATCGCAGCAGACCTATGCATCTATACAAATCATAATATTAAAACATTAACTTTAGAGGACTCATAATTGAATTTAACCCCAAAAGAGATAGTTGAATACTTAGACAAATATGTCATCAGCCAAAATGATGCCAAAAAAACTATAGCACTCGCACTAAGAACTAGATACAGAAGAATGCAACTAGATTCTGAGATGCAACGCGAGATTACTCCGAAAAACATCCTTATGATAGGTTCAACCGGTGTTGGTAAGACTGAAATATCAAGACGCCTTGCAAATATGATGAGCGTACCCTTTATCAAAGTTGAAGCATCAAAATATACAGAAGTTGGTTTTGTTGGTAGAGATGTTGAGTCTATGGTGCGAGACTTAGTTGTCAACTCTATCAGTATAGTTAGAACTGAAAAAGAGAAAGAAAATCAAGAAAAAATACAAAACTATGTCTTAAATAAGATTGTTGAAAAGCTTCTGCCACCTCTCCCTGAAAGTGCAAGCGAATCAAAAAAAGAGGATTACCAAAGACTTCTTCAAGGGATGGAGACAAAAGTTGAATCTGGTGAGATGGACGATAAAATCATCGAGATAGAGATAGACACAAACATCCAAGTCGAGTTTGCTGATAGCAACCTACCACCAGAAATGCTAAAAGTACAAGAATCATTTTCAAAAGTTTTTGCCCAAATGAGCAAGGATGAAAAGAAAAAAGAACTCAGTGTTAAAGATGCAAAAATAATGCTCCAAGCAGAAGCTGTGTCTAAACTTATAGATGCAAATTCTATCCATACAGAAGCTCTTAAGCGTGCTGAAAATGGTGGCATCATCTTTTTAGATGAGATAGACAAAATCGCACTTAGTGAAAAATCTGCAGGAAGGAATGACCCATCAAAAGAGGGAGTGCAACGAGACCTGCTTCCTATAGTTGAGGGAAGCAGCATTACTACAAAATATGGTGTTATTAACACAGACCATATACTTTTTATCGCTGCGGGTGCATTTCATGTAAGTAAACCAAGCGACTTAATCCCAGAACTTCAAGGTCGTTTTCCACTTCGAGTGGAGTTAGAAAGTCTTACCGAAGATACGCTTTATCAGATACTTACTCAGACAAAGAACTCTCTCTTAGTACAGTACCAAGCACTCATGAGCGTTGAAGGTATGGAGTTGATTTTTGAAGATGACGCGGTGAAGGCTATCGCAAAACTAGCACACAGAGCCAATGAAATCACAGAAGACATAGGTGCGCGTCGTTTACATACCGTACTTGAACGCATCCTAGAAGATATAAGTTTTATAGCAGATGAGTATAAAGATAAAGAGTTTATCATCACCGCCGACTTAGTCCATGAAAAACTTGACACTGTTGTAGATGATGATGATCTCTCTCGATATATCTTATAATAAACACTAAAGGGAAAAAATGACAAAGGCAGATTCTTCAAAAAGAACCAATGCGGGTTTTGTATCTTTAATTGGTCGTCCTAATGCAGGAAAAAGCACTCTGATGAACTCACTTCTTGGTGAAAATATTGCTATGGTATCGCAAAAAGCTAATGCTACAAGAAAACGTTCTAATGCAATAGTGATGTATGAAGATACACAGATAATCTTTGTAGATACTCCTGGACTTCATGAACGAGAGAAAGTATTAAATCAGTTTATGTTAGATGAGGCACTCAAAGCTATGGGTGATTGTGATCTTATCGTTTATTTGGCACCTATCACTGATGGCGTTGAGCATTATGAAAAATTTTTAAGACTCAACAATGACAGAGTCAAACATATCATAGTCCTTAGCAAAATAGACCAAGTCAAGCAAGAGAAACTCTTCAAACGCATAGCATCGTACAACCAATTTTCAGATAGATTTGAAGCACTTATCCCCGTTGCTATCCCCAGAAAAGTTGGTCACGAAGACCTCTTAAAACAGATATCAAAATATCTTCCCGAGTCACCTTTTCTTTATGATCCAGAGGATCTAACGAGTGAGCTAGTGCGTGATATATATGCAGGTTTTATCCGTGAGGGTATTTTTGAGAATGTAAGTGACGAGATACCTTATGAAAGTGATGTAATCATTGACTCAATAGATGAGGATGATGGACTTGATGTCATCCACGCTACTATCATCATAGAAAAAGAATCTCAAAAAGGGATCATCATAGGTAAAGGTGGTGAGTCTATCAAACGCATTGGTCAATCTGCAAGAGAGAAGATAGAGAGACTGAGTACAAAAAAAGCCTACTTAGATTTACAAGTGACAGTGAAAAAAGGCTGGACAAAAGATAAGGTATTTTTAGAAGAGATCGGTTATAAAGCATGAAGATAATATTATTTATATTCCTTAGTTTTTCACTTTATGCCAGCGACATTTTAAGTGAATATCGTAAAAATGGAATTCAAGGTATAGAAAAACAACTTGATTTGGAACTCGCAAAAACAGACTATTGGGATACTCAACTTCAAAACATAGATACTAGTTTTGGATATATCAAATCTTATACATCCATCCTTACTTGCGACAAAAACACTTCAACCTTATCTCTCTACCAAAAAGATCTCAACAATACCTTTTTGCAAGTGCAACAATATAGTGCATTTACTGGAAAATCAAGTGGAGATAAAAAGGTTGAGGGGGATTTAAGAACTCCCATTGGTATCTACAACATAAAACAAAGACTTGATAAGAACAATAAACTTGACCCATTTTATGGTCCCCTTGCTTTTGTCACCTCCTATCCTAACCTTTATGATAAAATGCATAAAAAAAATGGCAGTGGCATCTGGATACATGGACTTCCTATAAATCACAACAGAGACAAATTTACAAAAGGGTGTATTGCAATAGACAACAAGGCATTAATCTGCCTTGATAATAATATTAGTATTGACAAAACAATTCTTATTATCAATCCTAATGAAATAAAACAAGAAGTACCAAAAAAGAAACTTAGCAAAATTTTAGCGCAACTTTATATGTGGAGATATACTTGGAAATATAATAAGATTGTTTCCTATCTAGCATTTTATGATAAAGAGTTTCAAAAAGCAGATAGAACAAAACTTGAAGCATTTAAGATACAAAAGGAGTTTGTATTTGCTAGGAACGAAAAGAAAACTATACTATTTAAAAATATAAATATTTTCAAATATCCAAATACTCAAAATATCTATCAAATAACTTTTGATGAATACTATAATACAAAATATTTTAAATATGAAGGCAAAAAACTGCTCATGATAAAACTAGACAATGAAAACAATATGCAAATATTTTTAGAGAATTAATACTATGAAAATACTTATCTTTGCTATCCTTATCTATCTCTCCGCTTTTGCTAATGTCAACCTTATAAAGCATGAAAATAAAGACTCAAATACTACGCTCCTAGTTATTGGAGGTATCCACGGTGATGAACCTGGGGGTTACTTCTCAGCGTCTATCCTTGCTTCACACTATACCATCACATCTAAAAACCTTTGGGTAGTTCCTAATCTCAATAAAGATAGTGTCCAAAGGAATAGTCGTGGACTTCGTGGTGATATGAATAGAAAATTTGCACCAAATGTAAAAGTAGATAAAGATACCCAAACAGTCAATGAGATTAAAAATATCATACTTAATAAACAGGTATCTTTAGTTTTAAACCTTCACGATGGACATGGATTTTATAGAACAAAAAACCAAGGACGCATCTTTAATCCAAATGCTTGGGGTCAGACTTGTGTTATAGACCAATGTAAGCTCAACAAAAAGCAAGAGTTTGGTGATTTGAATAATATTGCTTTAAAAGTTAAAGAAAAGATGAATAAAAGATTGATAAAGCATCATCACTCTTTTAATGTTAGAAATACCAATACAAAATTTGATGATGAAGCGATGCAACTTTCTCTTACCTATTTTGCTGTTACAAATAATAAACCTGCCTTTGCTATTGAAACAAGCAAAAATCTTACATCACTCTCTCAAAAAGTATTTTATCAACTTATGGCTATTGAAGAGTTTATGAACATAATGGGGATACACTATAAAAGAAATTTTGAACTTAATATCAAAAACATCTCAAAAGTGATCCTAGATTATGGTAAATTGGAGATAAATAATGCAATTATCATAAATTTAACTAATATTAGAAAAAATTTAAGCTATTTTCCGTTACAATATAATCGTAATGTGTTTAGGTTTTCTCATCCTCTTGGAAGCGTCCGAAAGATGCAAGACAAATACATTGTATATATTGGCAATAAAGTAGTGACATCTCTTTATCCTCAGTATTTTGAATATGCAAAGAATTGTCCAAAAAAGTATAACTTTGAAGTTGATGGTGTTAAAAAAACTTTTAAAAAAACTTCAGATATATTTGTAAATAACGATTTTAAAATACTAGATGAAAAATCAATAAGGGTAAATATTATTGGTTTTAGCGCTAAGGGCAAAAAAAACGAGAGTGGCATTGATATTGCTTATAGTTCGATGGTTAAAAGATTTTCTATCAATAAAGATAAAAAAAGTTTTAGAATCGAATTTTACAAAAACAACAAATTTTGTTCCATGCAAATGGTACACTTTAAATAGGGATTAAATATATGGGTGAGAACACAGAAAAAGCTTTTTCTAGCGTAGTATCTATCAACCCTTACAGCGACTCTTATGTCAAGGGAGTCTCGAGCTTCTTAGCTTATGATGATGCAGTTAATTATTCTAAAGAGCAGTACTCTATATCTTACATTAGCACCAAAGAGTTTATCAATGCCCATATATATGTAAGCAAAAATATTTCTGATGAAGATTTACATGATGCCATTACAAATAAAGCTTATGATGAGCTTGCCCTTGACCAAGCAGTCTCATATAAGATAGAATATATAGAACTCTATGATTCTCTTGATGATGAAGAAAGAAAATTTAATGTTTTTGTTGTTGATCCTGAAATTATTATTTCAAGATATAAAAATGCTATTGATAAAATCAAATACATTGATGCTATCATACCCGCACCCCTTTTATTTAAATCACTTTATTCAAGAGAGATTATCACAGCGAGTGGCGCTCATGCATTTGTTTATTTTCAAAGAACAGGTGCTTTTATCGCTATCTATGATGAAAAAGAATTTATCTTTTCAAAAACTTTAGAGTATTCCTTTGTGCAAATGCATGAAGAGTTTTGTGAGCTTTATGGGGAACGCATAGAATATGATGAGTTTATAGACTTTCTTGCTACTGAGGATTTAAAAAACTCCCATAGTCCGTATAAAGAATTTTTAATTAAACTTTATAAAGAACTTTTTGCCAATGTTAATGATATTCTTACCTATGTTAAACGAGCATATGAGATAAAAAAGATTGACCAACTTTATATTAGTACACAGATTTATACACAAAGTAAACTAGATGAGATTGCTGAATTTGAACTTAATATCAAATGTAGTTTATTTGAATTTGATTATGGTTTTGAATCTACGGATGAGTATATAGACCAACTCCACTCGCTTATGCATCTCTATACCATCCTACCAGATGAACAAAAATATATATGCAACTTTACAGACTACAAAAGACCACCAAAGTTCATAAACAGACAAAGTGGAAAACTTATTCTTACAACCGTAGTTGCTTTAATATTAGCTTTTATATATCCTGTAACATATTGGTCTCTTTCTTATGCCAAATCATTACAAAAAGAACTCTTAACAAAACAATACAATCAACTCCATATCAAAAAAGTGACCACAGAAGCTACCATAAAAAACAGAACTGCTGATAAAGAAAAGACACTTAAACTCTTAGCTCAAGAAGAAAAAGACTATATTAATAAAAAAAATACTTTGATTAAAATACACGATGTAAAAGTCAATTATCTCATGAAAGCAAAACTACTTCAAGTTTTAACAAAAGACTTAAATAGATACAGAGTAGGACTTGAATCCTTAGAGGTTGATCAAAAAGAAAAATCAAATCTTTTCATACTCAATCTAGTTGCAACTCAAGAGATTCGCATAACAAAACTCATAGCCTATATGACAAAAGTACATGAGGGTAAATTTAATATTTCACTTATAAAAATCTATTTTGATAAAAATGAGAAAAAGTATTTAAGTCAACTTAAGGTACAGGTATTATGAAAATAACAATAGAAAACTATCTGCATAAAATAGATAACTCCTTTAAGTACAAATCAAAAAAAGATATTCAACTTACGTATATTATGCTTGTAAGTATTATCTTTGCCTTTTCCTATTTTCTTTTTTGGGATTCTTCAGAAAATAATTTTTTAGAGAAAAATTCTCAAATCAGTGATATAAAGACAAAACTAATTGTTGACAAAGCATATCTTGGTGCAAATCCTCCAGTCAAAATCACTATGCTAGATAATGAAATCAAATCTTCACAAGCAAAAATGATAGAGTATAAAACAAAAAATGATTATATAAAAAACAAGATAGAAGAGATCTCAGCTCTTATTTATGATGAACGAACCTGGGGGGAGTATATTAACTCAATTGCTCTAAATGCAAAAAAATTTCATATCAATATATCTGAGTTTCAAAACACTCTTAACTCTAATAATGGCTCTTTTGGTCATATCCTAGATTTAAGTCTAAAACTCTCAGGAAATTATAAAAATACACTTAGATTTATCAATGCACTTGAACAGAGCGATTTAGTTGTAGATATCCATTATCTAACTATAAAAGCAGAAGATAAACTTAATACAGAACTAAAAATTTCGGTATGGGGGATTACCTACTAATGAAAACAGTTTTATTATTATGGAGTATCACTTTTAGCCAACTTATCGCAAATGAGCTCACATGGGTTGACGAACAAGTCGATGCAATCAAGCCAAATAGAGATGGTGTTTCTAACATGCAAATTGCAAAATTACGAAATCCTTTTATCTATTTGAAAAAAAATAGACCTAAAGAGGAGCAATCCAACTCCCGTTTAACAACTCCAAATCTACCTAGTAGCAAAAATACTGCAAGTCTATCTGCTAAAAAAAGTAGATCAAATACTGTCACTTCGCTCCGAGTGAAAAATCGTAAATTACGACTTAATGCTATTATTAATTCTGCTGCACTGATCAATGATACATGGTATAAAAAAGGTGACACAATAGCAGGTTATAAAGTTATGTATATCTCTAAAACAAAAGTTAAACTCAGTAAAAACAATAAAATAACTTTTTTGACAACTCAGTCAAATTCAAACAAATTGAAATTCAAATGATAGGTGGTTTATAAAATGAAATATTTTAAGAGATATTTATATGCAGCAGGAGTGAGTTTACTCCTCTCTACAAGTTTAATTGCTGAGTGTTCTTATGAACTCTTTAGTATTAGTTCAGCTAAAAATACTAAGATTGTCAACTTCATAGACCAGCTTAGTGATCAATGTGAGTTTAGCGTTATCGTAACTGACCCGATAGCCCAATCCCATCTCAATACAAAACTCAATAAAACACACCTTAAGAACCTTACTATTAATGAAGTACTAGATATCATACTTATAGAAAACAATCTTTCATACACACTAGAAAATAATTTACTAAAAATCTCTTATCTCTCAACAAAAATATTTCCTATAGACTATATTCTCTCACAAAGAAAAGCAAAAGGAAGTACCCAGATCACACTTAGTTCATCCTCCTCTTCTAATCGAGGAAATACACAAAGACAAGGAGCATCTTCATCAAGAAATAATAGGAATCAAGGAAGCGCAGGAAATACTCAAGGAAATTCAAGGAGCAATCAAGGAAATTCAAGAAATAATAGAAATAACTCAGGAGTACAAGCCAGATCTGGAATCTCAATAAAATCAAAAGATGAAGTAGTTTTTTGGAAAGAGTTAGACTTAGAGTTACAAAGAATTATCAATAGACCAGAAGATACCTATAAAGCACAAGCGCCAATCATCAATAAAAATGCAGGTCTTGTCACTGTCACAGCTACTGTAAAACAACTCACAAGACTAGAAAATTACCTTCGACAATTGCAAAACAAAGTACAACTTCAAGTTCTTATAGATGTCCAACTTCTCACTGTAACAATGAACAAGGGAAAAACAACTGGTGTGGACTGGCAACAACTTTATGCTCTTCAAAATATGACCTTAGAATTTGGTGGAGGATCTGGAAAGAAAGTAAGCAGCTCTGGATCTATACTAAATCCAAGTAACTATGTAACTATTAAAGGTGGTGGTTCTCTCAAAGAAGTTATCAAATTTTTGCAAACCCAAGGTGATGTGAACTCTATCTCAAATCCTAAGGTTCTTACTCTTAACAATCAACCTGCAATGATTACAGTAGGAACGCAATACTTTTATAAAATTAAATCACAAACAAATCAACAATCATCAGTTGGATCAGTATCAGCTGTAACACAAAATAATATTGTCAGATCTGTATTTGCTGGAGTTCTCTTAGATATAACTCCTGAAATATCTGATGATGAGATGATTACTCTAAAAATTAATCCCTCTTTATCTGAGACAAGAAAAGATATCTCTCAAACATCTTCAAGTGATAGAATAATGCCACCAGACTTAAATCGTCGTCAACTCTCTTCAGTTGTCACCATCAAAGATGGAAATAGAATTATTTTAGGTGGTCTAATTAATACTAAAAATATTCGCAATTCCAGTAAAGTCCCTATTTTAGGTGATATCCCAGGTCTTAGCTATTTTTTTAGATATGAAAGCACAAACAAGCAGGTTCAAGAACTTGTTATAGTTATAGAACCTCATATTATTAAAAAAGGAAACAATAATATCTCTTTAGCTAAATTGGGTTATGAGGGTATTACAAATGAACTTGTTACACTTAAGAAAAAAGATGCATTAAAAAAACCTAAAAATGTAGATGTTCTTCCTGAACAAATCAGTGATGAAGACTAAAATATATAATGAATTCTAGTCTCTATACAAATTCTAAAGATGTGTTTTTAGATACTGTAGATGCAAAAGATTATGTACAACTTGACCGTGTATCAACCATCTATCAATCACTAAAAGATTCTGTAAAAAAACCTTTAAAGATGATACTCCTCTACGGAAAACCAGGGACAGGTAAAAGCATGTTCCTCACAAAGCTTTGTCAAGATCTTTCCCAAAATCAAGAGATGTATTACTATAAAACACCTATTTTAGATGAAAGTGAGTTTTTCAAATCTATTGCACATGATTTATATGAAGTAAAAGATGATAAAGAGCTTAATTTTACACAAATAATGAAACTAATGCAACTTAATGAAAAAAAAGAAGTACCTCTTATTTTACTCGATGAAGCGCAACTCTATAGTGATAAACAGATGGAAAAGATAAGACTTTTATCTGATACAAGAAAGATTAAGTTTGTTATAGCTTTGCATAAAACACAGAGTGAAGACCTTATAGCAAAAGAGCATTTTCAAACAAGAATTTGGGAATCAATAGAACTCAAAAATGCTTTATCAGCTGAACTCAAGATATATATACAAAAAAAGCTCATGAAAGCAAACTGCTTTGATAGTGCAAATATGTTTTCTAATGCATCAATTAAACTTATTTATAAACTTACAAATGGAAACTACAGAGATACTAACAAACTTTTACGAACAGTTTTTGAAATATATGAATGGTATTATGAGCACAATCTCTCTAAAATCAATACCAATGTCATGAGCAATAAAATTATAGAGATGGCAGCTATTAAAGTAGGACTCATAGATGCGTAATATCCATGATTTAGAAAAACGATGGTTTCGATACAAACTCAAATCCTTTATTCCACATGTTTTAATTTCACTTATGGTGGTTATCTCCATAGCCTTGATACTCAGTGTATTTAATAAGCAACTAGCAAACAAAAGTTCTGAAGTAATCTTACTCAACAACAAGGAACAAAAAGTCGTAGCAACAAAAATCATAGAAGAGGTTAAAGTTGCACCAATAAAACCTCAAATAACTCTCAAAGAGATAAAAAAAGAAGCCACTAAAGCAATCCATAAATCTGAAAAAAAATTAACTTTAACACCCTCTCTTGATTTTATAAAAAGTATAAGAACTAGTTCTACTGAGTCTTACAATACAAATGATTTTCAACAAACACAAAAAAAAGAGATTCCTAAAAAGAAAATAATTAGATACAAGCAAGCAGTTCAGCAGAATCAAGAAAAAAATATATTTATACAAAAACAAGAGACACAATCTGATATAGACCATGTTATTAAAAGATTTCACAAAAACAACAATCCAGTATTAAGTCTTTTTATCGCTAAAAAGTATTATAAACTTGGAGACTATAAACAATCCTATAACTATGCACTCCTTACAAATCAGATTAATAATGGTATTGAACAAAGTTGGATAATCTTTGTAAAATCTTTGATGCAACTCCATAAAAAAGAGCAAGCTATCAATATCTTAAAAAGCTATATTCAACATTCTAAATCTGCTAACGCAAAAGTCTTATTAGATAATATTCAATCAGGAAAGTTTAAATGAAAATACTCCTCTTACTCTTTATATTTTTATCTCTACAAGCAGATATAAAAACAGATATGTTTAACCTCTATCAAAATGAAAAATACGAAAAAGTTTGCAATATGGGACACAGAGTCTTAGACCTTAATGCAAGAGATGAAGAGTTTGTCTCCTTATATGCTTTTTCTTGTTTAAAATCTGATTATATAGACAGACTTACTATACCCATAGCCCTCTTAAAGTTTTCCAAAGAGGCTCGTTCTAACTCTGCTTATTTTTCAGTTATACTTATGCAAAAAAAACTTTTATACCACTCTCTAGTAGATGGTTATAACCTCTCAAAACTTGAACTTCCCTCTACAGACTATGTATTATCTAAGGTTTTTGATCTTTATGCTAAACTTGGTAAGCATGAAAGAAGGAAAGTTTATATCTTTAATAATGCAAAAAATCCAAAAATTTCTTATAAGCTCTATCTTGAACAAAATGGAAAATTGCAAAAAATGGTGATTGAGGAATTTTACGATACAATAGCTGTCCGCAGACATATATACTGGTAGGGAATTGAGATGGATATATTAACAAAAGACCTTCTTCACGATGGTCTCATTATGCAAAGTCAAGTAGATCGTCTTGTAAATCAGGGTGTCAATAAAACGCTCATACTTAAACATATAACACAATCAGGTTTTATGACAAACGATAGGCTTGTGCGCTATATTGTAGATAAAATAAGAAATGGAAAATATGAATTAGCATTACTTCAAAAGTATGACTATATCAAAGAAAACGATGTCCTTTCTAAACTCTCTGAAAAATTGAATTTAGAGTTTATTGACCTTGATTTCTTTGATATAGATCATGAACTTACCAATAATATACCTTTAGTTCAACTACAAAAGTTTCATGCCATACCTCTTTATGAAGATGATATGCACCTCTTTATCGCACTAAGTGATCCCCTCAATATACAAGCAAAAGAATCATTGCAACGACTCTTCCCGAAAAAACCCATAAAACTTAAAGTTGCACTCAAAAAACAGATAACTACACATCTTTTTAAAGTTGAGATTAAAGACAAAGAGATAGTTCTAGTAAAAAAAATTCGTGAAGAACTCAACTCAATCAACAATGTTGAAGAACAACAAGAGGCGTCTTCTATTCTTCTACTTATTGATGTTATTCTCAATACCTGCATCAAACAAAGAGCTAGTGATGTACACATCGAACCAGCAGAACGCAACTGTAGCGTGAGAGGGAGAATAGATGGAAAACTTTCTGAAATTTTTATCTTTCCAAAAGATATCTATGCACCACTAGCTTCAAGACTCAAACTTCTTGCAAATCTTGACATAGCCGAAAAACGAAAACCACAAGATGGTCGTTTTTCTACAAATGTAGGGAAGGTTGAATATGATTTTCGTATCTCTACTTTGCCAACACTCTATGGTGAATCTATAGTTATGCGTGTACTAGACAAACAAAAGGCACTTGTAAAACTTGAAGAAGCTGGTATGGATAGCGTTAGCTATCAAAAATTTCTAAAAGGTCTTAGTGCTCCCTATGGTATCATCTTGGTTACTGGACCAACGGGAAGTGGAAAAACGACCACACTCTATGGTGCCCTTAATGAGCTTAAAGACTCAGCTGATAAAGTAATCACCGTAGAAGACCCTGTAGAATACCGCATGAATATGATACAGCAAGTACAAGTCAATCCAAAAGTAGGTCTCAACTTTTCAGATGCCCTGCGTTCCATACTGCGACAAGATCCAGATAAGATTATGATTGGTGAGATTCGTGACCAAGAGACCCTTGAGATAGCTATAAAAGCTGCACTTACTGGACACTTAGTCATCTCAACTTTACATACGAATGATGCTATATCAGCTATCCCTCGTATGGCAGATATGGGGATTGAACACTATCTTATCTCTGGTGCACTTGTAGCGATTCAAGCACAAAGACTTGTGAGAAAGATATGCCCTAGTTGTAAAGTCGTTGAAGAGATCTCCCCCTCAGCCTTAGAAGAGTTATGTAAATTAATCCCCGAAGATGCAAAATTTTATACAGGCAAGGGTTGCAAAGAATGTAATGATACTGGATATACTGGGCGTGAAATGATATGTGAAGTTTTAAATATAGATGATGAACTCTCATCTTTAATCGCAAAAGGTGCATCAAAGGATGCTTTACTCGCCCACGCGAAAGAGACTGGATTTATCCCTATATTTGAAAATGGCATCCAAAAAGCATTGGAAGGGATTACTAGTCTTGAAGAGATACTAAGGGTAGCTAAATGATGCAATACTATGAAGCAACAGTGCTTACAAAAGGAAAAAAAGTTGTCTATGGCTTTTACGCTAATAGTATAAAAGAAGCCAATGATATAGCAAAAATTAAATATTCAGGTGTCCTTATAAAGGTTATACTTGCTACAGAACCTTTGGAACTTCAATTTGCTAGATTTAAAACAAAATTTCTTCAAAATATAAAAAAAAGAAAGATAAAGCCTGATGCCCTTATTGCTGCTATACGCCAGTTAGCTGTTATGACAAATGCAGGCATCTCCATCCATGACTCTATACAAGAAGTTGCAAATTCATCTGATGATAAAGCACTTGTATATGTTTTTTCAAAACTTGCAGATGATATTGACTCAGGAAAATCCCTTTCGCTATCAATGGAGAACTTTCGATATGAATTAGGTAATCTTACCATTGCTATGGTTAAACTAGGTGAAAAGACAGGTAATCTTGATATCTCATTAACCTCCTTAGCAGAGATGCTTGATCAAATACGAGAAAACTTTGTTAAATTCAAAAAAGCGATGGCATATCCTAGAAATGTGATGATAGCAATGGCTATTGCTTTTACGGTTCTGATCTCTTTTGTGGTTCCTCAATTTAAGAGCATCTTTGCTCAACTCGGCGCTGAATTACCAGTACCGACACTCATACTCCTTAAACTTGAGAATATTTTTAACCATTATGGATTAGTAGTTCTTGCATTAGGGGCTATAGCATTTTTTAGTTTTAAATATGCTATAGATAACTATCTGCATGTACGCTATTCCTGGCATAAAATTTTACTTAAAACATACCTCATAAAGAATATTATCAAATACTCTACACTCAATAGATTTACCCTAGTCTTCTCGGAACTAACCAAAGCAGGGATACCCATAGCAGAAGCTCTTGATACATCTACCGATATGGTAGATAACTTACCTCTACAAAAGAAGCTTCAAAGTGTAAGACTAGCTGTTGAAAAAGGCTCCCCTCTCTATCTAGGGCTTAAGGATACTAATATGTTTGAAAACATGATTTTACAAATGATTAAAGCAGGTGAAGATGGTGGTTCGCTTGATCAGATGATGCAAAAGGTTGCAGAATTTTATAAAAATAAATTTGATGCTATCATAGATGGTTTGTCCTCTGCTATCGAGCCTATTATGTTGGTTATCATTGCATCTATGGTCACCCTACTTGCACTTGGTATCTTCATGCCTATGTGGAATATGGGTGCTGCTGCAGGTGCTATGTAATAAATAAAACCAAATTAGACTAAATTTGAGAAAACCTTTTGTACATCTTCATCATCTTCAAGGCGTTCAAGAATTTTATCTATATCGGTTTGTTGTTCTTCTGTGATAGAGATAGGGGTATTAGCCATCCGTTCTAAATTGGCTTTTTTTATCTCAATACCTATCTCTTCTAAAGCAGAGTTCAATGTACCAAAACTTGTATAATCTGCGGTAACAAGTACCTCGCCATCTTCAGATTCAATCTCTTCAAGTCCTGCATCTATTAAGTCTAATTCTAATTCTTCAATATCCATATCAACTTTTAAATCAAATTCAAACAATGCTTTTCTATCAAACATAAACTCCAAAGAACCATTTGTAAGTAACTCTCCACCATGTTTTGTCAGTATATTTTTTACATTTGCTACAGTTCTTGTATTGTTATCAGTCATACACTCTATAAAAAGCAACACACCATGGGGTGCTTTTCCCTCAAAATTTACCTCTAGCATACTTGCTGTATCTTTAGCTGATGCTCGCTTGATAGCTGCTTCAATATTGTCTTTAGGCATATTTTCAGCCTTCGCATTGATGATGGCTGTACGAAGTTTAGCATTCATATCTGGGTCACTACTCCCCTCTTTTGCTGCCATAGTGATAATCTTACCTAATTTAGGAAACAATTTTGACATCGCACCCCATCTTTTTAACTTTGATGCTTTTCTATATTCAAATGCTCTACCCATTTTACCTACTCCTAAGAAATTCTTATCATCCCAAATTATGCAATAGGAATTTCTAAAATTTGCCTATGCTTGTATGCAAGGGATGTTTAGAAAATCTTTGCGCCTACCTTATTGGTAGGTCAACGATTTTATGAATATGCCTTGTGTGCAATGATAGGTAAAGTTTTTAATCTTCTATTTCATAATTTTGGATCATATTATATACTATATTTAAAATCAAAAATGTATAATACCATAGAAGGAATACAAATGCGACTTTTTTTTAGACTAAAACATCACTTTTTTGGTGCTTTTCGTGAACTCTTTGTGCATCACCATGGCTCATTGGAGTTTCGTGCAAAAGTTTTTGCACTTATCATTGCAGCAAATGAAGATTCTAGTGTAGAAAATTATATCCTCGTCAAAGAGATTGCCAGTAGAATCTATAAAGATGATGAACAAAGAGCTAACCTTTTAATGCTCACAACAAAAGAAAAAGTAAAAAAGGTAAAAGACAATAATGGTCTTGACATTGATACTTTGATTGCAAGTATTCAAAAGAATCTCAAAGTTATTCCTCGTTATGCTAAAAAAATAGAGATCAATGAACTGCAAAAATTTCTTTCATTAACCTATGATGAAGACACTTTATCCTATCAAAAAAATATTTTAGAATTTTTGCAAACTTTAAAAGAAGATACACTTAAAACAAAAAAAGATGAAATATCTTTAGAAGAAAAAGTTTAAAACTTACTCAAGCGAAAATTTTTCTTTATCAAAGAAACTCTCTACAGAAATATTGTTAAACGCAGCATTGAGACTTGTAAAAAGTGAAGGTAAATCCTGTTCCATTTTAGCGAGCATCTTTTTTGTTGATGCTCTAGCATGAGGCATTTTTACATCAAAACGCATAGCTGGACATGCTTCATCACCAATAGCTTCTATATTGTTTTCTTCCACAAAAGCAAGAAGTTGTCTCTCTCGCATCTGAATCAATGGACGAATAACTATAAGCCCATTCTCAGCCTTATAAATAGGAGCAAGCGAACGCATCTGACCGTTGTAGATAAAGTTCATAAAAAAGCTCTCCGCAGCATCATCGAGATGATGCCCTAAGGCTACTTTATTGCATCCATTTTCTTGTGCAGCACTATAGAGATAACCTCTACGCATACGAGAAAAGAAACTACAAAAAGAGGAGTTTTTACGAATCTTCTCTTTTGCTAATTCATACACTTTTGTATCGATAACTTTATAAGGGATACCATAAAGTTCACAATGTTTTGTAAGTGCATCAAAGTTTTCACCCATCCCATAAGAGATGGTTACCGCTAAAAACTCGAACTTAAATGGAGCACGGCGTTGTTGCTCTTTCATCGCGTGAATCATCGTGAGAGAATCTTTGCCACCAGAGAGACCAACAAGTATTTTATCACCTTCTTCTATGAGTCCAAACTCAGCATTAGTTTTACCTAGTTTAGACATGATCTTTTTAGAGGGAAGTATCGAGTTTACCATCTATTTTGCTATCACCTTATCAAGCATTTTCATAATAAACTCTGCAGAGATGATGGCTGATGTTTCTAAAAACTCATCAAAAGAAAAACTTGCATCCATATCTGCAACATCGCTAATGGCACGGAGGATGAAAAAAGGTATATCAAGAGCATCACATACGACAGCAACACTTGCCCCCTCCATTTCTAAGGCATCCGCACTAAAAGTTTCACCTATCCAGTTTTTACGCTCTTCATTGGCAACAAATTGATCCCCTGTCGCTATGATGCCCTCTTGTACAGTTTTACCCATATCAGAAGCAACTTCCTTACTCATAGCAATCATCTCTTCATCAGCATCAACATACACTGCACCCTCTGGTACAAAACCAAAAGGGTGTCCAAAAGCTGTAATGTCTAAATCATGCTGAGATAATTTTGTAGCAACTATGAGATCCCCTACCTTCAAACTAGGGTTTATCCCACCAGCTACACCACTAAAAAGGACTCTATCACATCCAAAATACTGTATCATAGTTGACGCTGTTAATGTAGAGAAAACCTTCCCTATCTTACTATAGGCTACTACTACTTCCACACCATTATATGTTGCTTCATAATATTCATTATTTGCATATTTTGTCGTTTTGTAAGTACCTAGTTTTTCAAGTATTGGTGCTACCTCTTCTGGCATTGCACCCATAATCGCTATTTTCATATTTTTCTCCTTTTACAAAGAAGCGAATTCTTTGCAAAATTCCTCTCACTAAAGCTACGCCTAACGGCGAGAGGGTTTTGCTATTCAAACTTTGTTTTTTATATACTAAATTGCCATAAAGAAATAGACATTTAATATAATTTTTTCGTGAGGCTCAGAGCGAAGCGAGGATTTGTCCTCTAAAAAAAATTATATTAAATGTCGGCTACAAGTTAAAAGTCTCAACTAATACTTCATACTTCTTCAATTGATGCACTATTTTACCATCACTCTGTACAACACAACTTCCACCCCAAAAACCAAGCCCATCTTCAAACCCAACACGATTCACAAAGATGAGTTTTGCACTACACTCTTGTGCTACTTTTTTGATGATATCATACCATTGATGCGCTATTTCTAAGCCCTCATCACTAAAACCACGAGCTGGTGATGCTACCAAAGCTATTATATAGTCTGGATTTTCTTTTATCAAGTCATGATGCACATCTTTATGCCATAAATCTTCACACACCACCATAGATATTTTTCCAAATTTGGATGTAAAACTTTCAAAAATTGTGCCCGCTTCAAAATAACGAGCCTCTTCAAACATACCATAATTTGGAAGATGGACCTTATCATGCTTTGAGAGTAACTCCCCACCACTAAAATATAGCGCACAATTTTTAAACTGTTCACCCTCTCTCAATGCCACGCCAACAACAATATCAATATCTTCGCTTAAAACTCTTAGAGCATCTAACTCTTCTAACTCCCAAGCATCTTCATAAAGTTTGTCTTGAAGGAGATAACCACTTAAGGACAACTCAGGAAATACTATCAAGTCACTACTAGCCTTATGCTCTTGTACAATGCTTATAATATCATCAAGATTACAACGGTTCAGCTTTGGTGCTGTTTGGGCTAGTGTAACTTTCATTTATGAACAGATTTCTTCTTTTACACTTTCTAGTGTGGCCATATCAGATACATTAAGAGTTTTAAGCTCTTTTGCAATTCTGCGATTAAGTCCTTTAAGTACGATTCCATTTCCAAACTCTATTGCCATATCTAACTCACCCGCTACTGCTAAAATGGACTGCTTATATTTTACAGGTTTTACAAGCTGCTCTTTTAAAAGTGCTACCGCTTCATCTTTTGTCGCATACTTATTTGTCGTTACATTAGAGACTATAGGTGCTTCAAAACTATCTTTTACCATCTCTAACATCAAATCTGTCAAAGGTTGCTGTGCTGGAGCTAAAAGCTCACAATGAGAAGCTACTGACATATCCAACAATAAGGCACGCTTTGCACCAGCATCTTTAAAAGTCTGCTCTAAAGAACTCAAATCAGACTTCATACCAGCAACTACAAGTTGCCCATCTTGATTGTAATTTGCCGGCCATACTTTTTTACCCTCAGCTTGGGCATCTACACATACACTTTCAACTGTTGCATCATCTAAACCAACAAGCACCATCATACCAGCATCTATACCATCACATGCGGATTGCATCAATGCCCCACGCTTATGAACCAACTCCACTGCATCAACATAGTCAATAGCACCAGATGCACATAAAGCAGAAAATTCTCCAAGTGAATGACCTAAAAACATCTCAGCTTTTATATCTGGACAGGCATCCTTAAAAAGTCTATACGCTATCATCTGTACCAATAAAATTGCAGGTTGTGTATATGCTGTTTGACCGAGTTTATCATTTTCTTCAAAGATCAACTCTTTAAAATCAACACCTATCCTTTCTCCAGCTTTTACGAACATCTCTCGTGCAACTTCAGAGTTCTCATAAAAATCTTTCCCCATACCTACTGCTTGACTACCTTGACCTGAAAAGATCATTGCAATTTTTTTCATCCGTTAACTTCCTTTTATAATTTAAAGATACTGATTATTATCAGTTATTTTTTTTCTTAATGTATTTCTATTTAAACCTAATTTATCAGATAACTGAAGCTGAGATTTAAACTTACTCAAACCTGCACGAATCAATGGAACTTCATAGAGATATAAAAAATTTCTATAATCACTGTTAGATCCAAGTTTATCTTCAAAATAATTTTCGATGATATCCATCAACTCAACATCATTAATATCTTGAAGCAATGAACTAATCATCAACTGTCTTTTTAAAGAGTTTGAATTTTGCGATAGATCTGGTTTAAAATTTTTAATATTTAACTGCGTACCTGTGTTAAAAAGTTGTGCTGCTTCTTTCATATAAAGTTCTGTCAACTCTTTTACATCTTCTGGTCTCTCTTTTAAAGATGGAATATTAAACTTCACACTAAAAGCCTCATCTATATACTCATTATAAAAAGAGCTTGTAGCAGTAGCAACTAAACGCACTGATTTTTCTTTGACAAGGTCTAAAACTTTTTTTACATTAGGTATATTTTCAAAATTAACAATGATTATCTCATTGACATTTTGGAGAACTATAAGTATCTTTTCATATTCTGACGCATCATAAACTTGTGCATCACTTAAGATATATTTTGCAAGAGTTTTTTTACCGACACCTATCTCACCACTTATTAGAGCATTGACGCTAAGTGTTTTTAGTAAGGTTGCAGTTTTATAAGCTTGTGCAGAAGATGCACAAGCAGTTACAAAATTAGTCGCATCCACAACTAGAGCCAGTGCTACAACAACCACCATCATCTGGTTGTGCATTCTCAGCAGGTATTCCAGTCATAGCCTCCTCAGCAGAAGCTTCTCTAATATTGTTAATGACAACACTAAACATTAAATCTTTTCCAGCTAGAGGGTGATTAAAGTCAATAATAATATTTTCTTCACCAATTTCCTTAACTACAACTTGAACAGTTCCCCCATCTTCGCCTTGACCATATAAAGTCATTCCTACTTCTAAATCAATTCCTTCAAATTGATCTTTAGGTACTTCTTGTCTTGCTTCATCATTAAATTCACCATATGCATCTGCAGATTTTACAAGGATTTTACCTTTTTCACCAATGGACATATCTACTATACCACTCTCTAAACCAGGAATGATTTGACCCTTACCAAACATAAATACAAGTGGTGCTCCACCAACATTACTATCTACTATCTCATCTCCATCTTTTACTTCATACTCTAATGATACAATTTGATTTGCTTCAATTGCCATATTCAACCTTTATTTTTTTATTTTGGGATTTTACCATTTTTTTCTATATTTGGGCTGAATTACGAGTAACACTTTAACCTATTAAGGCTAATTGTTTCTTCGCAACCTTAGCTGCTTTGGTACCTGGATACTTTTTGATGACACCCTTTAAAAATGCTTTTGCATTCTTAATATCCCCACTCTTTTGCATCGATATACCAGTATATAGCATCAATATGGACATATAAGATGCTTTAGAGTATAATTTTGCACTTTTTTTAAAATATGCGATAGCTTCTGAATAGTTTTTTCTAAAATAATAAATTTCACCAATCATATAATGTGCACGCGCTGGTTTGTATTTGTTTTCAATAAGAAAAGAATAGTACTTAATAGCCTCCGTATATCTCTGCTTATCGAAAAGATTTTTAGCCTCTTTTGCTATCTGAGCTTTTGATTTACCACTAAACATCGTTTTCATTGTTGTTGAAGAGAATTCCTTAGTAACAACATCTTTAAACTTATTCACATCCATAACCAAACTATTAAACTCAGCTTTTGTAACATAATTTTTAGAAATCTCTTGTACAACTTGTGCCAAAGAGGATAAACTCAATTTCATTTTTTCTATCTTTAAAGCATTTTTTTGTATTGCATCGCTTAATCTTTTTTCAAATTCATTAGCATTTAGCAATCTTTTCGCATTCATCTCATCAAGCATTTTTAAAGATTTTTTGTTGAAATGCTCTTTTTGACTTAGATTTTCTAAAATACCTTGAAGTCCATCAAGTCTATCCCTTAAAGAATCCAATTTATTTGATTGGTTATTGCTTTTTACTGTAACTTTTTTTAGATGCGTACTTACATCTGTAAGATTATTGGTAACTTTATTGAGATGTTTTTTATTTTCAAGGAGTTGCTTTTCCTCTTGTGTGAGGCCGTAAGGTTCTGGATTGCTAATATCTCCAGCACCAAAGGCAGAAGGTTCTGCCATTAGTGTTGAGAAAAACAGAACCGTAGCTAAAGAAGCTACTATAAAACTATTCATTCGTTATTATGGCAGAAGCTTAAAGTCAACACGACGATTTTTTGCCCAGCAAGCCTGTGTTTTTTCAGTACAAATAGGGTTAGATTTTCCATAACTTACCATTGTTAAACGGTTTGCATTAACACCTTCAGCTACTAATGCTTTCTTAACTGTATTTGCACGCTTGAGACCGAGTGCAAAGTTATATTCGTCACTACCCCACTCATCACAATTACCTTCAAGTTTAATCATAAATGAATTTGCAGCACCATTAATAATCTTAGCATGGTCTGAGACTTTACTTTGCATTTCAGGAGTTAGGTTATATTTATCAAATCCAAATAAAACTGATGACATTTTATTTTCTAATGAAGCCATTGTCATTTCATTTGAATCAGCATTTTTTGTTGCATTTTCGTTAACAACGGCAGCCTTCTCGTTAATTACTGTAGCATTTTCTACTGGCACAGTTTCAGTTTCAACTACTATTACTTCTTCTTGATTTTGATTTGGTGTTGCCTCTTGAGTAGCAGCTTGTTCTGCTGGAGTTGGTTCAACATTCCCACAACCACCAAAGAAGAGTAAAGCGGTTACCGAGCTTGCAAGTATTATTTTTTTCATATCAAATGCCTTTTTAATTAATTTACTCGAAAATTATAGCTAAATATTATTAATGAAAAATAACTTTCTACCAATCCATAGCCTGTACTCTTCCATATTTTAATGGAAACAGATAGTTCTTGTTATATTTTAACCTGATAACACCTATAGAACTTTGATTTTTATAGTTTTTGATAAACAATATAGCATCACCATCGACTGAAAATCTTGGAAACTCATTTACACCTGTTGCTGTTAAACGACGAATAAAATCAGTCCTTGTAGATATAATGTGAAGATTAAATGTATTTTTTGAAAAGGCATGAGAACTCTCTCTTGCTTTATACACTATATACTCATCATGAGCACTACAGGCAACATTATTTTTTCCATAATAAACCATCTGTTCTATCTCATCACTGCCAATCTCTTTAGAAAATATATTTGGATATCCAAGTCTATTTGAAACAAAAACAATCCGATTTTCTCCCATAAACTGTCCACTCACATCTATACCACGGTATTTTGTAAGTTTGGTTGTTTTTTTACTTGACACATCATAAAGATAAATATCTGCTTGTGCATCAGGGGCCATAGTTAAAAGAAGTTTTTTTCCATCTTTACTCACATCTGAGCATATCATCATCCCCTCAGAAGCGATAATATTTTTACTCATAGCACTTTTGGTATCTACATATTTTAAAGTTGGCTTTGTCTCATTTAAAGAGGTATAGTAAAATCCTTTTTGCTCTTGTGAAGCCCATTTTGGAAATAGATTAAACCCACCTTTAATAATTATATGCTGGTATGTAAGTGTATAATCTGAAATAACTATTTCACTTTTTTTAGGACCTACAACACGCGAGAAAATAACCTTTTTCTTTATCCATTCTATAGAGGATTGTCCCATAAATTTATTAATTTCATACGCTATAGTATGCGCTACGAACATGTACTTATTAGAATTATTTACTTTATAGTTTTTTTCTAATACTGTTTCTTCCCCTTTCATCAATTTCATTTTTAATATAAAACCATCAGTATCATTATTTTGTAAATTATATTTTAAAACATAATCCATATCTTTGTTTTCAAAAAGAACTCTCTTAGATTCAAATTCATTTTCTCTGTGAAATCTATCAACATTAAAGATTGATATTACATTGAGATCAGCAATAAGAGCTTTGAAAAATTTCAATTTTAAAGTTCTATCACTGTATGTTGAAGCTTCCTCAACCGCTAGTGATGGGAGTGAATCAACTTTTTTAATCACTTCTATTGTTGCATCACTCGCATACAAACTTAGTGTAAGTAAAATGGTTAAAAGTATTTTCATATTATTCCTTGGCTGTTAAATTTATTATGTAACTTCCTGATCTATTATCAGGATTGATTGGAAAATTAATTCCTGTAAGTCTCTCTTTTATCTTATCGCACTCTGCATTCAAATCAGCATTTGCAGAATATGTTATTATTCTAAAATCCAAGACTTT
>WFMY01000170.1 GCA_015488855.1 Helicobacteraceae bacterium | reverse complement strand
TTTAGATAAAGAATAGTTCCAACAGCCACAAGGGCTACAAATCCTATAAAGCCAAAAATATACCAGATAATCTTTTTTACTATTTGGTGCAGATTAAACTGTCTTACACCGTTATCATCGTTTATTGTAATAGTAAAGTGATTATTCATTGTACTCTCTTAAAAAATTCTGGGCTACACTAAAGGAACCAAAAATCAAATAGTTATTATTTTTACTAATCTTATTATATTTGGTATATTCTATCTCTAAGTCAATTAAAACTTTATGAAGTGAGTCCAATGATGCAACTCTTTGTCCATCAATATCAATAATCTCCACATGCTCTATAATAGGTTTAAGGATACGAAGAATCTCCTTAAAGTCCTTATCTTTGTATGTATTATAAATTAAAATATATTTGTTTGGACTTAACTGAGTCATTATAGAGCATGCAGCTAAAGAATTATGTCCCACATCAATAAGAATATTATCACGAAATCTTGTTAATCTACCAAAAAGCTTTGAATCTTTAAAGCTTTCTTTTTCATAGGCGATTCCAAGACAACAGAGTGCCGCGATGCTTAAAGCTAAATTTTGCTCCAAATAAAATGCTAGCTCTAACTCTTTTGATATCTCTAAAAGTAATTTTTTATCATCTTTGCTTAGCATCTCCTCTACTTTGTAGATAAGAAGACCTCTCTCTTGAGCCAAGTTCTCTACAACATCATAAACTTCCAAATTTTTTTGTTCAGCAATAATAGCGGTATGCTTAATTGCTCTAAGTTTTGTTTTTGCAATTGCTTCTATAGTTTTGCCTAAAAAATCCTCATGATCTCTATCGATAGGTGTCACTAAAGTCAATATTTTATCAAAGACTGCTGTTGCATCAAACTCACCACCAAGCCCAGCTTCAAGCACTACAAATTCACAATCTTCAAATACTATCATCCCAAGTAGTGTTGTATATTCAAAATAGCTCAGAACATCGCTATCCTCTTTACTCAAAATTCCCAAAAGCCTTTGGTGTGCGACTTCTAATAGTGCATCACTTGCATCTTGCCCATCTAACCATATTCTTTCATTAAATTTTGAAATATGCGGAGAGGTGAAGTGTCCAACTTTATAGGAGAGATTATGAAGTGCCCCAGCTAAGAAGCGTCCCGTTGTGCCCTTACCATTTGTTCCGACTAGGTGGATAATCTTTGGAAGTTTAAAATGAGACTTTACACGATTATAAATTTGTGGAAATCTATCATAATCAATCTCATCATAGTATAGTGGTTTTGCAGCTAAAAAATCTTCTATCACTATTTATATACAACCCTATTTCTACCACTCTCTTTTGCTTTATATAATCTATCATCTGCGGATTTGACAACAGCAGCTAAAGATGTTTGAGTTTTGCGTTCACTAACTCCTGAACTCACCGTCACTTTTATGCGTTTGCCCTTATACATAAAACGAGCTTTTTGAACATGTTTTCGCACTTTTTCTGCGAAAATAGCACCACCTTTTGTGTCTGTTTCACTTAAGATTGCCATAAACTCTTCCCCACCAAAACGACCAACTATATCTACACTTCTCGCTTCTTTTTTAAGGATGGAGGCTAAAGCACCAAGAACTGCATCCCCAGCATCATGACCAAAGGTATCATTAACCTTTTTGAAAAAATCTATATCAAACATGATGATTGAAAAATTTCTACCATATCGCTCAAACTCTGCTTCTTTTACATTCATAAACTCATCAAGAGCTCTTTTGTTGTAAAGTTTCGTTAAAAAATCCTCTTTAGATTCCTGTTTTACTTTTGCTAGTTCTGCTTCTAATTTTTTTATCTTTTTACTGAGTACTTTTACTTCACCACTATGATCTTGCAAATCTCTGCTTAAAGATTTTGTATTTTCTTCTAAGGCTAATGCTAAAGTATAAAGTTTTTTATGTGCAACTTTAAAGTTTATCTTTGCATCTTCACTCTCTTCATTATGAGATTCTAGCTCTTTTTTTATATTTTGTATCTCAACAGTCGAACTATCAGAACGCTCTATCATCTCTATCAATCTAAGAGAGAGTTTATCAAGCACTCCATCAAGAGACTCTATCATCTCCTTGACACTCTCTTTATCAAGTGCAATACGCAACATAATAGCCTGCTTTATCTCTTCTTCTATTGATGCACTACTCAATAACTCAGGATTCTTTTTTATTTTTTGTGAGAGTGTAGCTATTTTATCATTGACGCTTGAAGCAATAGAGGGGACAAAAGATGAAACTAAAAGAGAAGCAAGTTTACTAAGATGTGCTTGGTCTTTATTGGTAAGTTCTCCACTGGATAAATTGCTCATATCCAATGCCAAAATAGACTTTTTTAAATCCTCTTTGTCTTTAAGACCTAGTGAGATTAAAAAAGAGTCATCATAAGAGGTGATGAAATTTACCCAATGCTGTCTAAAATTATCTACCTGTGCTACACTTGGATTATCACTGAGCATTACTATACTCTTCTTGGCTATCTCTGAGGCTTCTTTATTATGCAGGACTCCTATGACCTGTAAAATTCTTTTTGAAAAATTAAGTTGTGCTTCTAAAGATGCTGAACACATCGACTGATTTGTACGATTGAGTTTTGAGACTAAAAAACGGATAAACTCATGTATGGTTTTGATACGATATTGTTTCAGTTCTTTTTGAAAGTCAGGGTTTAGAGAGCTTGTATACTTTTGTATATGAGAGCAGTCCTCTATATCCATTCCAGCTACCTTTGCCTCTTTACAAAATGCTTCAGAATAATAATCTGGAGTTAAAAGTTTACCTTCTAACTCCAATCTCTTCATGGCTTTTTTAATAATTGTTTGAATTGTCATTTCTTCAATACCTTTCTTGCACCCTCTGATGCTATTTGTGCTATAAACGAACTGATAGCTTTTTCTGCACTAAGTTCAATAGCGTTAATACGGTCTTGACCCGTTACTACAGCATTGGGAACTATAGAAAAATCACTTATCCCTTTAGCTGTATAACGCTTCTCTTTTCCATCATGGTAGCGTTTTATAGTTAATGTCACTTGCATTCTATAAGCTATTATATATCCATTTGAATTATATTGCACAGGATAATAGCTAGGTGTAGAGATAGAAAAAACTAAATGAGAGTCAGACTCACTTCTTGGGACTAATGAAGCATGCAGAATTTTTACAATAGCAGTATCCATTGCATCTTTAATGAGTACTGTATTTTGTGGATTTTGATTTGAGATAATGACACTTGTAGAGATCTTTTCTCCTAATGCCATGCGAGAATAGGTTGAACTTGGTCTGTAACCACATGCAGTAAATACTAATGATATTAGCAAAAATAAAATAATACTCTTCATGTGAACAACCTGCATCTTAACCCTTCACCACGATATTTACTAATTTTTTAGGGACCAATATCTCTTTGAGTATCTCTTTAGCCTCTAAGTGTTTTGCAACTTTCTGTTTTGCCAAAGCAACAATACTCTCTTTGCTTGCATCTGTAGCTACCTCTATCTCACCACGATTTTTACCATTGACTGAGACACCAAGCATAATGCTATCTTCTATAAATACTTCTTCTAAAACTATTTGTTTATCTAAATTTTTAAGATTAAAATACTTTGATGAGATCTCCCAACAAGTATGAGGGATAACAGGTTCCATGATAGAACTTAGTATCCAGTAACCCTCACTCCAAACTTCACTGTTTGATTGGGCATTAAGTGCATTCATTGCTTCCATCACACCCGCTATCATAGTATTGAAAGTGTAGCGTTCGTTATACACTTCATTGGCACGAACCTGTGCTTCATAGACTTTTTTACGAGCAAATTTTTCCTCTTTACTCAGACTCTCATGCTTGATAACAGGGATACTCTCACAAGCTACTATATTTGAGCTTCTATCAAAAAATCTTTTGACAAACTTGTATGAGCCATCAACCCCACTATCATTCCACTCTAACTCTTGTGTTGGTGGTGCAGCAAAAAGGATAAAAAGTCGTGCAGTATCTGCACCATATTTTTGGATGAGTGCATCTGGATCTACTGTATTGCCTTTAGATTTTGACATCTTTGCCCCATCTTTAAGTACCATACCCTGAGTAAGCAGTTTATCAAAAGGCTCATCAAAGTCTAAATAACCTAAATCTCTAAACACCTTTGTAAAAAATCTTGCATAAAGAAGGTGGAGGATAGCATGTTCTATCCCACCAATGTAGTGATCAACGCCTTGTTGCATCCAGTACGCTACCTGCTCTTTTGAGAAAGCTTCCTCTTCCCAATTTTTTGGTGATGCACAAAAACGCAAAAAATACCATGAGGACTCTACAAAGGTATCCATTGTATCTGTCTCACGAGTGGCACTTTTACCACACTCTGGGCATAAACAATACTTCCATGTTAGATGATTTTCCAGAGGATTTCCCTCTCCCGTTATCTCTACATCTGCAGGAAGGGCGATAGGAAGGTTCTCTTTTTTCTCCATCACCAAACCACACGCATCACAATGGACAAAAGGTATAGGCGCACCCCAATATCTCTGGCGGGAGACACCCCAGTCTTTAAGCTTATAGTTTGTTGTCTTTCTCCCTATCTTATTTTCTTCAAAATATTTGATGATGTTGTACTGTGATTTTTTAGAGTCAAGTCCATCAAACTCTCCAGAATTAAATAAGATGCCCTTGTCTGTAAAAGCAGAGTTTTCTAGGTCAAGTTCCCCATTTTTTGGTTTGATAACACCATTGATGCTCAAATCGTATTTTTTAGCAAAATCATAATCACGCTCATCATGTGCTGGAACTGCCATCACAGCTCCACTACCATAGTCCATAAGAACAAAGTTAGCTACCCAAACAGGGATGATTTTTTGCGTCAGTGGATGGATTACATTGATGCCAAGAGCTACCCCTGATTTCTCTTTTTGTCTATCTATAGATGAAGTTGCTTTCATCTTTTTTATCTCTGAGATAAGCTCTGTATCTAAAAGATTTTGCTCTATCATATAGCTCACAATATTATGTTCAGGGGCTAAGGCAGTATAACTTACTCCATAGATAGTATCTGGACGAGTAGTAAACACATCAAAGCTCTCAAATTGAGCGTTTAGTTTTGTTTTTGACTCAGCATCGAGATAGAGATCAAACTCTAAACCAATTGACTTCCCTATCCAATTTTCTTGCATCGTAAGCACTTGATGTGGCCATCCCTCTTTGAGCTTATCTAAGTCGGCTAAAAGTTCATCCCCATACTGAGTGATTTTGAAGTAGTATTGATTCATATCTTTTTTCTCGATGGGGGTCTCACATCGCCAACAACACCCATCTACCACTTGCTCATTTGCTAAAACTGTTTTATCATGAGGGCACCAGTTAAGTAGCCCTTTTTTACGATATAACAAACCTTTTTCATACATATCTATGATGAAGCCCTGCTCGAATTTCGTGTAAAGCTCATCACTTGTAGCGAGTTCTCTCTCTTTTGAAAAACTAAATCCAAGAGTTTTAAACTCACCTTTCATATAGTCTATATTTTCATAAGTCCATTTTTTTGGATCAGCTCCATTTTTAATAGCAGCATTTTCAGCAGGCATACCAAAACTATCAAAACCGATAGGATGCAAAACATTGAGACCTTGTTGTCTATGGTAACGCGCGAAAGCATCACTGATGGTGTAGTTACGAACATGCCCCATGTGCAATCTTCCACTTGGAAATGGGAACATACTCAATATATATTTTTTGTCTTTAGTAAAATCTTCACTCGGCTCAAAACTTTTATTTTCATCCCAATATTTTTGCCAATTTTTTTCTATATTTTTTGCATTGTACTCCAAAAAATTCTCCATTAATATTCTTCGTGTGTTTTTGAACTTTCAATATAAACAAGTCCCATAGAAAATATATTTGCTATGAGTGCACCGATAGCTAATGCTATAGCCCAACTATCATCTCCAATAATAACTAAAAATACAAATGCTGGAATAAGGTGTAAATCTGCTACTAATGAGGATGCTAAAAGCTCTGCAGACAATAAATTCCTCACCCCTATTTTTAAAATAGTTGAAACTAAATTTAAACTTGCTGCAACAAAAAGAGATGCTGCCGTGTTCTCATATAGGAAACCTGCTATTGATGTTAAACTCATCAATGAAAAAAATACATATGTTACCTTACCCCAATCCATGACTACCCTTTCGAGAGGGAATTCCCTCTTTTTTTAACCCAAACTATACCTATTGTTGCATAGTTTAGGTTTAATGGCACGATTATACTCAAAAAATATTAAGTAGTGACTGAAATCTACATAACACCTGATTCGTACTGGTCCCTCATGCGTTGTTTTTCTGCCTCTCTTTTAGCTTTTGCAGCTAGTTTCATATGATAACCTTTCACATCAAAACCAAACCAAAGTAAGATTGGCGATGCAACAAAGATAGATGAGTATGTACCCACAACTACACCCACTAAAAGGGTAAACGCAAAAGCATGGATAATCTCACCACCAAACATAAAGAGTGTAAACACAACAAAGAAAGTTGTAAGTGAAGTCAGTGTTGTTCTTGCCAGTGTTCTGGTCACTGACTCATTGATAATCTCTGTTAAATCTGTTCTTTTACTTGTAGTGATACCCTCACGAATACGGTCAAAAACAATGATAGTATCGTTCAGTGAGTAACCAAGTATAGTAAGAAGAGCTGCGAGTACATCAAGATTTACATCAAGTCCAACAAGAGTGATAGCACCTAAAGCAATGGAGATATCATGCACCAAAGCTATGATCGAAGCAACAGCAAAACGCCACTCAAATCTAAAGGCAACATAGACTAAAATCCCTAAGATTGCTAAAAATAAAGACATCAAACCTTTTTCTTTTAGTTCAGCACCAACAGTTGGTCCCACTATGTCTACACGACGAACTTTATATTTCCCAGTACCTTTGAGAGTCTCACGCGTAAGGTCACCAATATCTACAGTTACGCTTCCTGTTGTAGTTTTCATGCGAATCACAACTTCATCTGGTGAACCAAATTCTGTGATTGACGCTCCTTTAAAAAGCTTATTTGACTTCAACTTTTCACGCATTGCATCGATTGGTGCAGTTTTGTTGTATTGGACTTGGACAACTGTACCACCGGCAAAATCAACACCATAGTTGAGACCTTTTATCATCAACAAAGTCAATGAACTAAGCACTAAAACTATAGAAAACATCATAGCAAGTTTTGACCTGCCCATAAAATTAAAGGTTTTTGTATATCTAAAAAATTCCATCTACTTACCCCTTAATCCCAAACCAAAATTTATTGTTTTTTGATTTTTGTATTTTTGATTCTAACATCTGATAAATTCCATGTGTACCTAAGATAGCTGTGAGCATAGAAGCTAAGATACCTATACTCATAGTGATAGCAAAACCTTTGATAGCACCAGTCCCATACGCATATAAAACCAC
>WFMY01000169.1 GCA_015488855.1 Helicobacteraceae bacterium | reverse complement strand
TTTCAACAACTTTACGAATCATCTTACGCTGTTCAAATTCCATCTGAACTTCTAATTGCTTAGATAGAACATTTAAGTCACTATCACACTGTGCCATGATGTTGTCATTTAAGATTTTGTTTTCTTTTTTAGCAATAACTAAAAGTTCCTCTGCAAACTGATTTGCTTTTGAAACTTTAGAAATTGCTTCTTTTTTAAGATCAGCAGTCTGTTTTAACTTATCTTGAACTTTTTGCAACTCATTTGCTATCCCTTGACTTCTTCCTGAAAAATAGTTTTTCATAGGTTCAGCCACAAGATACCAAACAAGACCAGCAAATAAGACAAAGTTTACAGTTCTTTGAACTATATCTGTGCCACCTTCATGCTCACCATGACCAGATGCTAATGCGTATGTTGATACAGTTAGTAATAACAGTAAAATTTTATTCATTGAACATCCTTATATTTGACTAAATTTAGCATTTAGTGCTTCTTTAAAAACTGGAATTTGAGATTTTAAATCTTCTTCAAGTTTTATTTTCTGTTCATTTAGAGATTTTTCAAACTCTAAATACTCACTAGCCAACTCAGCCCGTCTAGCTTCAATCTTACTATCTGCTAATTCTTTAGCATCTGCGATTACTTTTTCTCTTAGTGTTGCAACATCCAGTTTAGCATCCATCACTATCTTTTCAGCTTTTTTATTAATAGAGTTGATTTCATCATCATTTGAACCAATTTTCTGTAGGTCCTTTTTGATATCTTCATCTCTTTTATTCATAAAAGTGAATAATGGGTTATAGAGCCAACTGTTAAGAGTAACAATAAGTGTAAGAAACACAGCTAATGTAGCTATTAGCAATATTGGATTAATATCTAACATAGCACCTCCTAAAAGTTGCGCCATTATACAATGATAAAATTGAAACTTTAGTTAAAGTAAGAAAGAAAATTTATAATTTTTATATTTTGTTTAAATAAGACAGAAGTTTTTCAATTTGAGATTCATCTTCAAACTCTATTGTAAGCTTATTTTGTGAACTTTTTGCTTTAAATCCCAAATGAATAAATTTATTTTCAATATTTTCAAAATTTAAACGATAGGAAGTTTTTTTATGTAGTTTTTCTGTCACAAAAGGGTCGTTTTTTAAATCTTTAATCATAGCTTCAACTTCACGCACACTTAATTTTTGTCCTACAATAGAATTTACAAGTACCTGTTGTTGTTTCTCATCTAAACCAACTAAAACCTTCGCATGTCCAGCAGTTATTTTTTTATCTATAATAGCTTTTTGTGTTTTATTTGAAAGTTGAAGTAAGCGTAAAGTGTTGGTAATATGAGTACGGCTTTTATGCACCTTAGTTGCTAATTCCTCTTGAGTGAGTTCATGAAGTTTCAAAAGTTCTCCATAAGCTAAAGCAAGTTCTATCGAGTTAAGTTCATCTCTTTGAATGTTTTCTATGAGAGCAAACTGACGCATTTTTTGTTCATCAGAGTTTTGAATAATAGCACGAATCGTTTTAAGCTTCATCAACTTGGATGCTCGAAGTCGTCTCTCTCCAGCGATAAGAACATACCCATCAATATCTTCTGTTAGAACTACTGGTTGCAGTAGTCCATCCACTTTGATAGACTCTCCAAGCTCTTGCAGAGAGGATTCATCAAAATTTTTACGAGGTTGAAATGGATTTGGACGAATATCTTTAAGATTTATCTCCATTATGGTGTCTTTAGAGGAACCTTCATTATCGTAAGCTTCATCCATCTCACCAAGAAGAGCATCAAGACCTCGACCTAACTTCTGTGATTTCATTATGCGATGACTGCCCGTGCTAGGTTTTGATACGCAACAGAACCTGCTGATTGCACATCATAAAGAATTGCTGGTTTTCCAAATGATGGAGCTTCTGCAAGTTTTACATTTCTTGGCACTACTATAATATTGTCTTTGATGTCTCTAAAGAGCTTTGAATTAAAGTGTTGTCTTAAGTCTGCAAATACCTGTTTTGAGAGGTTATTCTGTGCACTAAACATAGTTGGTACAAAACCTCTAATGCTTAATTTTGGATTGATTGATTTGCGTACAAGCTTGACTGTATTTAAAAGCTGTGCCAAACCTTCTAGTGCAAAAAATTCACATTGAATAGGTATGATAACAGAGTTTGATGCACTTAATGCATTGATAGTCATCGGCCCTAATGCTGGAGGGGAATCAATGATGATATAATCATAATCTTTTTTAACATTAGCAATAGCATTTTTAAGCACTAGCTCTCTACCTGTTGCCTTATCTGCATCGTAGTATTCTTTTTCAATCCCTACAAGACCTATATTTGAGGGGGCAAGATGCAGTGTAGGCAGATCTGACTTCAAGATAATATCTTTGAGTTTTTTTGTACCAATAAGGACATGATAGATATTAAACTCATAATCATTTCTATGAAAACCAAGTGAAGTTGTAGCATTTGCCTGAGGATCAGAATCTATAAGTAGTACTTTTTTCTCAGCTACAGCGAGAGACGCAGCCAAGTTGACAGCAGTAGTTGTTTTACCAACACCACCCTTTTGATTTGCTATTACTATTACTTCGCTCATCTTAGACTGTATATCCTCTCGCCATTATTTATTATAGAACCATCACTCTCTAAAGTGCATTTACTTAATAAAATCTTATGATTATTATTATATGTGTAAAAAGATTTATTACAATAAAATTCTAACTTATATTTACTAAATATTTGCTTCCATGAGAACTTTTTTTCTAAATTTTTAAAAAACTTATCGAGTACATTTTCTTTGGAAATAATAATATCCAATATACCAAACTCACCATCAGATGCTGCTAAATTAATGCCAACCCCACATACAAGAGAATCAGCAACAATATTTGTAATCATTCCACCTATTTTTTGATCATCAATATAAAAATCATTTGGCCACTTAAGAACAACCCTTGAACCAAATTTAACTAATGTTTCTTTTAATATATATGCAAAGTATATAGATGCGGACTCTAACTTGAGATCTTTTGGTAGTGCATCTAAGCTTAGGGCAAAAGATAAAAAGAGATTTCCCTCATAGCCAACCCAAGAATTCTCTCTTGAACCCACTCCTTGTGTTTGTATATTTGCTACAACTGCATAAGGAGGAGAAACTTGTTTTTTTTGAAGCCTGTTCTTCAAAAAAATCTGAGTTGAATCTACACTCTTAAGATAATCTATCTGCAAGAACCAATCTTTTTCCATTGATATAAGAGTTCATATCCATCTCTTTTTTTGATTGTGGTTGCACTCTGTTTATCTTTAAAGTGCCTTTAGAACAGCCTACTGCAATATATTCTTTTTCTATGTCTAAAATCTCTCCAGCACTATTTTGAGTACATTTTTCAAGAAGTTCAATACTTTTCAACTTTAAACCAGATGCTAAATAAACACCAGGCCAAGGGGTATAAGCTCTATACTTTGCATATAACTCTTGTGCATCATCAAAAGATACAAGTCCATCTTCTTTACTTACTTTTTTACAATAACTTGCCTGTGATTCATCTTGTTTTTGCGGTGTGAAAGTTTTAAAATTTTTTAAAATATCTATAGTTAAGTCACAAGCCACTCTTGTAAGAGCATCAAAGAGTTCTCCTACTATCATAGTTTTAGACACATCTATCTCTTGTACTTTGATAATATCACCAGTATCAAGCCCCTCTTCCATCATCATAGCGGTAACACCTGTTTTTTTATCATCATTGAGAAGTGTTTGCTGAATAGGACTTGCTCCTCTATATGCTGGTAAAATTGAGGCATGAAGATTGATACAAGGAGCATGTTGCAAAACTTCTTTTGGCAATATTTGTCCATAGGCAGCGACTACAATATAGTCACATTTTATTTTTAAAAGTTCAGTGATTGTCTCTTTATCTCTAAGACGGCTTGGTTGATACACATCTATCTTATAAGCTAAAGCTAAAGTTTTAACTGAAGGAGCTGTCATCACCTTTTTTCGACCGACAGGTTTATCTGGCTGTGTATATACCCCAACAACATTCATATCAGTTTGTTGCAATATCCTTTGTAAAATTGCCTCAGCATAATCAGGAGTACCCATAAAGACAATGTTCATAATCTACTTTCTATTTGTCTGTACTAAATTAAATAAGGCATTTTTTAAAGGGTCTATATTTTTATTGATTGCTGATGAGATCGGCACTACACAATAAGGAAGGGCACTATCAAAGCCCAATGTCTCATCCGCACTCTCTTGAATAAAGTATGGAATTTTTTCATCAAAATCAAAATTTTTATTTGAACTAGCTTCCAATCCAACAATATCTAAAAAACTTTTTACCAAATCTTCAACATCATCTGGTGCTATCAAGTCAACACGAGTCAGAGCAATAGCATATTTTGAAGTGCCTAATTTTTCAGAAAAAGATGCAATTTCATCTTTTAAAACTTCAATCTGCTCTTTAAGCTCTCTATAAGATGCCAAGTCAACCATATATAGAAGTGTTTTTGTTCTCTCAATATGTCTTAAAAACTCAATTCCAAGACCTTTGCCCTCATGTGCACCACCAATAATACCTGGTATATCTGCCATGATAAAAGATTCAAAGTCTCCAATGTTTACTTGACCGAGTTTTGGTGTAAGCGTTGTAAACTCATAGTTTGCGATCTCTGGACGAGCATTGGATACTGTTGCAATCAAAGTAGATTTACCAACATTCGGAAAGCCAACAAGCCCTATATCTGCAATAAGCTTCAAGTCTAGTTTTATAGTTCTTGTTTCCCCTTGTTCGCCTGGCTGTGCGTAAGTTGGTCTTTGTTTTGTTGAACTTTTAAAGTGAGTATTTCCAAGTCCACCTTTACCACCTTTTAGATATTCTTCAACCTGTCCATGTTTTAGCATATCAAAAAGAACTTCACCACTTTGCATATCTACTATCTGCGTTCCAGGTGGCACAATGATAACCTTTTTAACTCCAGATTTCCCACTACAATTTGATGGTTCTCCTGGTTGTCCCTTGTCTGCTTTGATGTGCATCTTTCTTTGAAAGTGAGAAAGAGTATGTGTATTGTTATCACACTTAAAGACTATGTCGCCACCACGACCACCATCTCCACCATTTGGTCCACCATTGAGTACAAATTTTTCACGACGAAAAGATACACAACCTTCTCCACCCTTACCTGATGATACTGTTAATTCGACGCTATCTGTAAACATACGATTCCTTGAGATAAATTATTAAGTATTTAAAGATTGACTAAGTGTAAGACTAAATTTTGAGGTAGAAACTCACTTAGGCATAGAGCCTAAGTATTGTAGAATTATATTTATGTAGCAGGTAAGACTGAAACTTTTTGACGCTTTTTGTCTTTTCTCTCAAAAGTAACCACACCATCAGTTAATGCAAATATAGTGTGATCTTTACCCATACCGACATTAGTACCTGGGTGGATTCTAGTTCCTCTTTGACGGATGATAATGTTTCCAGCGATAACAGCTTCTCCACCAAACTTCTTTACACCAAGTCTTCTACCAGCTGAATCACGATTATTTTGTGTACTACCCTGACCTTTTTTGTGTGCCATAATTTTCTCCTTAAATTTGGTTCCCAAATTTAAGGGAACCGTTTATTTTATTTTACGACTTCGGAAGTAATTCCGCAGTCTAGCGTTAGCACTAAGCTTCACTCAGCGTGAGGCTCACGGTGCTAGCACCTTTTTTATTTTACGACTTCGGAAGTAATTCCGCAGTCTAGCGTTAGCACTCAGCGTGCTAGCACCTTTTAGCTACTTTATTTATGCCGCAATTTTCGTGATGCGAACACGAGTAAAGTCTCTTCTAAAACCTCTTTTAACTTTAGAATCTTTACGACGGCGTTTTTTGAAAATTACAACTTTCTTATCACGACCTTCATTAATAACTTCTAGAGTAACTTTAGCACCTTCTACAAAAGGAGCTCCAACTTTAAGTTCACCAGCATTTACAGCTAGTACTTCAGTGATCTCTACAGTAGCTTTTGGCTCAAGAGACATTTTATCTAAAAGTAAGATATCACCTTCTTGAACTTTATACTGCTTACCACCATTTTGAATAATTGCGTACATATATAATTCCTTATTTATTCATAATTCTATTTTAAAAGTTGCGAATTATACCCAAATTATCTTTAAGTTTTATTGAGGTCAGATTAAAATTTCAAATCAGTGATGCTTATGTAATTTCTGCTGTTGTCTAATCAGCTCTTTTACTTCTATCATCGTTCTTAACTCTTTTTTTTGATCTGGTGAGAGTAACAAATACACTGTTTCTATCATTTGAGCTTTTAACTCAAGTTTCATAATTTTTCTTTCTTTACTTAATTGAATATACTTTTGCTTGTCAAAAGAACTCTCAGTAAATGCATCTTCTGGTTTTACAAGAGCATCCATACTATTGAGTATAATAATATAAATCTTATCTCTTTGTGCATCACTAAGTTTTAAATTTAATACCATATTTGTAAAATTCATATTTAATTGTTTTTTACTTGAAGGGTATTTTTCGTGTTGTTGTTCTTGTTCTTTTGTTTGCATTTGAGATGTATTAGCTACCAGAGATGCACTATAAAGCATCAATAAGCCTAAGGTGAGGATTATCTTTTTATTCATTGTATTTGCCTTCTAAATTTAATATGACTATTATACACAAAATAGTTAAAGCACTGCTAACAAGAAATTCTAAAAAGAAAACTCTTATTTTAAAAGTTTAATAATTTTTATCTGAAGTTTTAACCAAAGTCTATGATCCATCAGTGGAAAACCAGCAAAAGTTTTTCCGCTCTGTGTGATATTTTTAGTTACTCCACTTCTGGCTGCAAATGTCGAAAATGGTGCAATTTTTAGATGCCCTGCAAAAGCGGCTTGTCCACCAACAACAACATTACGACCAAGTTTTGTAGAACCTGCACTTCCAGATTGTGCGACAAAAACTGAGTATTCACCTACTTCACAATTATGTCCAATTTGGACAAGGTTATCTATGCGTACACCTTTTTTAATTAGTGTAGAACCAAATACAGCTCTGTCTATACAGCTATTGCTCCCTATCTCAACATCATCCTCTACGACAACATTTCCATTTTGATAGATTTTTTTGTGTTCGCCTCGTTTGTTTGTAGCAAAACCAAATCCATCAGCACCAATAGTTGTGTTTGCATGGATCATACAGTCGTTGCCAATCTTACAATCACGGTACACTATGACACTTGGATAAAGAATAGTATTATCCCCCACAACAGCATTCGCACCAACATAAACATGTGCTAAAATGGTACAGTTCTTGCCTATAACAGCACCCCTTGCTATCTCTGCTTGAGAAGAGACTTTTGAGCCTTCCCCAATGATAGGTTCTGCTAAAGAGTTATCTTCGATAGCTGGTGCAAAATACTTTGAGAGAATAGCCATCTCCCAATACGGGTTCTCCACTACAAGAGCAACGCAACCATCAGGGACATATTCCCTAGTTTTTTCATCAACTATAATAGCAGTAGCATTTGAGTTTTGGATATCTTTTATATATTTGGAATTTGACACAAAAGAAAGTTCATTTTGTTGAGCATCTTTTAAAGTGTTCATTCCCTTTATCTCTAAGTCATCCCCATTAAATTCTGAACCTATGATCTGAGCTATCTTTTTTAAAGTCATATTATCTCTCCAGTGCCACAGCACCACTTCTTACTATCTCTTTAGGATTATACCGCTTGATAATTTTCAAGAAGTTATCAACTCTTTTTGGCTCATCTGAAACCATAACTATGATGACATTTTCGCCTACATTGACAATTTTTCCATTGTACACTGCACAAAGTGTACTAATATCTGCGATATTTTCACTTGCGGGGAATTTCACTATTGCCATCTCTTTTTCCACCAAATCAGCATGCTCATAAACACGAAGTACAGGAATAAGCTTATGAAGTTGTTTTGTGATTTGTTCTATGACACGAACACTTCCAGAGGTTACAATAGTAAGTCTTGAGTATTTAGACTCAGGGATAGGTGCTACGCTCAATGATGTAATGTTATATCCACGACCAGAAAACAGATCTGTAATGCGAGAGAGCACACTTGCTTCATTCACAACGATAACTGAGACTACTCTTCTTTCGTTATTGTCACTCATCACTTCTCTCCTTTTTTTTCTAATAACATCATATTAAATAAGCTCCCGCCAGCTGGCACCATTGGCATAACATTTTCCATTCTATGGACTATAACCTCTATAAAAGCTACTACATTTTTTTCTACTGCATCTTTGAGTGCTGAGTCAAACTCTTCTTTTGTCTTTACTCTATAGCCTATTCCACCAAAAGCTTCTGCAAGTTTTACAAAGTCAGGTTGCACCGAAAGATCTGTCTCACTATGTCGTTTATCATAAAAGAGTGTCTGCCATTGACGCACCATACCAAGATAATTATTGTTTAAAATAATATTAATAACAGGTAGCTTATTGCCAACTGCTGTCATGAGCTCTTGAACATTCATAAGGATTGATCCATCACCAGTAAAATTGATACTAATTTTTTCTGGAGTGGCAGCTTTTACGCCAATAGCAGCTGGAAAACCAAATCCCATAGTTCCAAGTCCACCTGAGCTTATAAACTGACGAGGTCTCGTAAAAGGATAAAATTGTCCAGTCCACATCTGATGCTGTCCAACATCTGTAGAGATATTTGCACTATCACCTAAAAGTTCACCTACCCTTTGTATAACCCATTGAGGTTTAAGGCGCTCAGTATCTTCATGATATGTTAGCGGGTGCAATTTTGCAAAGTTTTGTACTGTCTCTCTCCATACTTTATATTTTTGAGATTCGATACCTGCTATTAGTTCTAACATCTCATTGACAACATTTTTTACATCGCCAACGATTGGATAGTCAGCGTTAACTAGCTTTGAGATAGATGCAGGGTCAATATCTACATGGATAACCGATGCATTTTTTGCAAATTCTGAGAGCTTGCCAGTTACACGATCATCAAACCTTACTCCAAGACCAATAACTAAGTCTGTCTCACTCATTGCCATATTTGATGCATACGAACCGTGCATACCAAGCATACCTATAAGTAGTTGATCATCACAACTAAGAACCCCTCTAGCCATAAATGTTTCCACTGCGGGGATACCTGTCTTTTGTACCAAGTCTCTCACCTCATAAGCAGCATTTGCATTAATAATACCACCCCCAAGATAAAATAATGGACGCTTTGCATTGGCAATAGCTTCCATCACTTTTTTAATTTGACGAGGATTTCCCTTTACATGAGGCTTGTATGTTTCCAAATCCAACACAATAGAATAATCAAACTCAGCAATTTCGGCTGTTACATCTTTTGGGATATCAACATGAACAGGACCAGGTCTTCCAGTTGCAGCAATATGAAATGCTTCTTTTAAAACTCTAGGCAAGTCTTGGGCTTTGGTTACAAGATAGTTGTGTTTTGTACATGAACGACTAATCCCAACCGCATCGATCTCTTGAAAGGCGTCTGTACCGATAAGACTCATAGGAACTTGACCAGAGATAACCACTAAAGGGATAGAATCCATATATGCATCAGCCAAACCAGTTACAGCATTTGTAAAACCTGGACCAGAAGTGATCATAGCAACACCAACTTTACCACTAACCTTAGCATACCCTTCAGCTGCATGCACAGCAGCTTGCTCGTGACGAGTTAAAATGTGTTTAAAATCTTTTTGTTTATATATCTCATCATAGACATTCATGATAGCTCCACCAGGGTAGCCAAATACTGTATCTACTCCTTCTGCAATTAAAGCTTCAATAACCATTTGTGCGCCATTTATTTGCATGAAAAGTCTCCTCTTTTAATTTTTTGAAAATTATACTTAAAAAGTGATATATTTGCGATTAAAATGAGGATGATTTTAAGTTAAAACTATTTTAAGATGTTTTTAACACGCATAGATGGACGCCACATTGCTCTTGTACCTTTTTTCAATGCATCAAGATTTAATTTTGTCTTAGCATATTTTTTCTTATAAATTTCAAAAGTTGAAACAATATGATCATCAATACCAAAATTTAAAATATAGTTTTTAAAACCTTTTTCAATATAATTTTTTTCTTTATTATGAACGATAGCATATTCTATTTGATTGATGTATGTCCAAGCATAAATTCTTGCTAAAGACATCTGTTTTGAACTAATGTTTTTATAATCCCCCAAAACTCCATCAATTGCTAAAATATCTGAATTTATCGCATAAACCTCTGCTAAAGCCAAATCATTTTGCCATTGTTTTATAAGTTTTTGTCCTGCTTGCGTATTTTCTAAAAGTTCCGACTTTGCGAGTAATGTGTATGCTTTATTCAAATCTCCATCATCAACAGCTTTAAAAAATTGACCTTGACTTTCTATGTCTTGAATCATTTTTTTTGCAATAACTTCATAATCAGGAAAATCTCTTAAAACTCTAAGTGACTTAATAGATTCATGAATATCTCGAGTATCTATTGCTTTACTTATGGTTATATAAAGGGTGTCTCCATACATTAAAAGTTTACTATATTCCTCAAACTCTTTGAGAAAAGGATTCACTTTGATAAGTTCAAATGCAACTTTAAAATCTTTTTTTACTATTGCACTTTTAAGTCGTACAAAAACCTCACTTTTGGCAACCATCTCTTGAATCAATCTTGTTTTTTCTGGTATTCCTCGATACTCAGAAAGAAGTTCAAAAATCTCTTCTTTCCTTTTACCTTCTTGAGCCATTTTTTGTGCTTTTGCAAATAACTTTTTCCATTTATCTTCCATCAACATATAAAATTTTGATTCTTTGTATGCAGGATATTTTCTTGCTAAAGAGTAGGCTAACGATGAATTTCCTTTTTTTATATCTAAAACAAACTTACCAAACTCTGCATACTCTTGAAACATCTTTTTTATAATTGTTTTTTTAGCTGGTGAGCTAAAATTACTCAATAATTGTTTAGCTTTATCTTCTTGTGCATTTTGCAATAATTCTCTGGCTTGTTGTATAGTCTTTTCCCATATTGTTGACAATACAATATAAGACTTTGTATAGAGTAGTAAAGGTCTTGTATGCACATATTCACTCATAGCATCATACTCCTTATTTTCAAGAAGTTCTTCTAAATACTTATCCCCCTCATAGATATACAAAAGATGTAGCGCACCATTTTCACAGCCAACTATGAGGTCATCACTTGATGCATCAAATTCTAAAGAAGATATAGGAGTGTTATACTTGATGAAACTTCTACTCAACTGAGCATAATTTTCTAGTTCATACACCATAATATACCCAAGTTCTGTCCCTAAAAATAAAAACTTACTATTTGCTGTCACTGCACGCACCACATCATGGATTCCATCTAAGCGGACAATCACTCTTTTTGTATTAAGATCCCAAATGATTGCACTCCCAGATTTATCTACACTAAAAAGTCTATTTTCGCTTAAAAAATGTATCTTCATTACAGGAGCTGCGTTGGTTTTTAACCTTGCGACTGGCATCATCATAGCAAAATTAAATATAGAAATTTGCTTGTCATAACTTGCTGTTGCTACAAGCTGATTATTTGCACTAAAACAAATATCATTAATAGCATCAATATGAGTAGGTAGCGTAAAAGATAGCTTTGCACTTTTGATATCTACAACAAAAGTTTTACCATCTTCCCCACAAGAAAAAAAATATTTACCCTTAGAATCAATAGCTACACAAGAGACACTGCCTTGATGGCGTTGTACTTTGGCAATTGTTTTTTTTGTATTGCTATCATAAAGGATTGAGATTTTTGCTTCTTGACTTACAGTTGCAAAATAGTTGCCATCATTACTAAAAGAAACTATTGCATTTTTATACCAGCTATGATGGATGCCTGTCTTAAAACCTTTGATTACTTTGAGTGTAATTTTATCCAAAAAACGAATAGTTGTTTTTGCATCAACTACAACCATAGTGCCATTTAATAGATTTTTTGTATATATAATAGGGTCAGTAAAAATTTTACTTTTATTTATTTTTTGTTTTTTCATAAACATCTAGCTTCTTAAGTAGCCCTCGGATTTAAGTGCATCTTGAATCTCTGCTTGATGTTCATGCCCTTTTGTTTCCATATGGACAGTTACATGGGCATCACCATAATCCAAAGAGATAGATGTCCTATCGTAAGCAATATGGACAATATTTGCATTTAATGCTTCAAGTATCTCTGTAAAACGCTTCAATGAGCCTGGTTTATCGACCAAGGTCACTGTTATGTTCATCTTGCGAGCTGACTTCAACAGACCCTTTTCAATAATAATGTTGAGTAAAGTTACATCCATATTGCCACCACTCAATACTATTGCAACTTTTTTGCCTTTTAAAGATTCCAATTTGTTATATAAAGCAGCAGCTACACCGACAGCACCTGCTCCTTCAACTACAAGTTTTTGCTTCTCTAGTAAAAATAAAATTGCACTTGCTATCTCTTCATCATCTACACTAATAAATCTATCAACATTTTTTTGAATATATTTTAAAGTGATTTCGGAAGTATCTCTTACAGCAATACCATCAGCAATAGTTCTCACACTCACACTATCAATAGCATATCCTAATTCATAAGAATTTTTTAACGCTGGTGCGCCAGATGCACTCACACCTATTACTTCTATCTTGGGATTTATCTCTTTTATAGCAGTCGCCATCCCTGCGATGAGTCCACCACCACCAACAGGGATAACAACGGCATCGAGATCTTTGCACTCTTCAAGGATCTCTAAGGCTACACTTCCTTGGCCACACATCACTGCTTCATCTTCAAAAGGATGAATAAATGTTAGCTTATGTTCTTTACCAAATTTAAGAGCATACGCATAAGCTTCATCGTAGTTAGTACCATGAAGGATAACCTCGGCACCATAATGTTTCACACCATTTACTTTTGTAAGAGGTGTTGACTCAGGCATGACAATCACTGCTCGTATAGAAAATATAGAAGCGGATAATGCTACACCTTGTGCATGGTTACCTGCACTTGCGGCTACTACCCCACCTTGCATCTCCTCTTTAGAGAGTGTAGCTATCTTGTTATATGCACCTCGTATCTTAAAAGCACCTGTTACTTGTAAATTTTCTTTTTTTAGATAGATAGCAATCTCTGTCTCTTTACTAAGATGGGGTGCAAAAGTAAATGGTGTTTTATTTATAACATCTTTAATTCTCTCTTGTGCTTTTTGTATATTTTTTAAAGTTAACACTCTTGCCTACCTATTTTGCAATTCTATTTTTGTGCAATGGTTTTGCACCACTTTCATCCCCGCATCTCTTGCTTTTTGTGCCGCTTCATTGTTTACTAAGCCTAACTGACCCCAAAAAACTTTCACATCTCCACGAGCTATGGCAACATCGGCAATAGCATCAAAGGCTTGTGGTTTACGAAATATATCAACCATATCTATCTCAAATGGGATTTCAGCCAAACCTCTATAAACTTTTTCCCCAAGAATTTCATCTTCTTTTGGATATACAGGCACTATTTTATACCCTTTTTCTTGTAAAAATTTTGCAACTTTATGACTTGCTTTACTCTCATCTGGAGAGAGCCCAAGTATAGCTATCACCTTGACACTATCTAAAATTTCTAATATCTCTTTATTGTCTGCATTAACAGTTGGAAATTCACACTCCATAATCGTCCTTTTTCATATTTTTATACAGAGATTATATCCAAAAATAATAAGTTGTTGATAAATATTTATAATCAGATAGACGGATACTAATAACAAACAGAGACTAAAAACTATAGGAAAAAAGTCAGATGGTATAATAGAAGCATTATAATCTTATAATATTTGCAAAAACTAAGATAAATGATTTAAGATATAATCACGGATCATATCATATTTCCTCATATTTTAAGAGGTATTGCCATCCTACAGCAAACCTCAATATGCCAGCAATTAGAAAAAGGTGTAATTGCAAGGCGAAAAGTTGCAGGAGCTACTAGTAGCTTCAATGCTTTTCAACGAAGTCAAGTGTGCCTTTTTCTAATTGTCCTTTGGATGAGCCATAA
>WFMY01000168.1 GCA_015488855.1 Helicobacteraceae bacterium | reverse complement strand
TTATGGGCTCCTCTTTCATATTCATGATAGATGCTTACATATGGATAATAGACAGTTTTAGAAATTCTTGAGATCCGCCTTGTTAGGTCTGCATCTTCAAGATACATGAAAAAATTATCATCAAATAAACAATTCTGTCTTAAAACATCTACTCTTAAAAACATAAAACAGCCAGAAAGAAATGGAATCTCAGCGATCTGTTCATAATCAAAAAAACTTAGTTCATATCTATTGTTTATCCTATCAACAAAAGATTTTATGGGAATGAACCTTCTTGCAAACAGATCAAATGGAGTTGGCAACAATTTACACAATTTTTGCAGACTACCGTTAGGATATAAAACTTTTGGCATGACATGCCCTACATCGCTATGCGCTTGCATATACTCAACTAAACTCTCTATAATGCCACTTTCAAAATATACATCTGGGTTTAACACAAGATGATATGCCACCTCGTCTGTGATGGATTTTCGCATCGCAATGTTATGCCCTGCTCCGTAACCAAGATTTGCATTATTGAATATATACACAATTCTACTATCAAGTTCTGCTAAATCTTTGAGTTCATCAGAAGAAGAGTTGTCTATAAGATAGAGTGTCACATTAAGATTTGTACTAAAAAAACTCTCTATTACCTTTTTTAATTGCCTTCTATTGTTATGATATAAGACTATTGAAGCATTAATCCGCATTATCTCTCTTTGCTATAATAAAGCCTCTTAAATGTTTTGCAAGTGAAAACATTACTAGAAGTGGAATTATTGGCAATATATATTGTTTGTATTTTATAACTTTTAAATACATCTTTATTTCTCCTTTTCTCATCTCCCATTTTCTAGAACTCAAACCTCCATGAGTAAGTGGTTTTCGACCTAAAAGAACTAATGGTAAATCTAAATAGTAAACATCATTACCAGCCGACATTCGAAGCCACAACTCGTGATCTTCAGAATACTTCATCGTTTTATCAAATAATTGACAAATATCTCTTCTAATCACGAGACTTGGTGTAACAGCAAAATTTTTTATAAGCAACTTGTAAAATTTAATCTTTTTTATATCTCCTTTAAAATATTTTTGACTAAAATTTTCAGTAAGAGTATATCCGTGCCCCAAAATATTTATCTTTTTATCTTCTAGAATTTTCAACATAATTTCTAATTTTTGAGGATGCCATTCATCGTCACTATCTAAAAAAGCAATATACTCGCCGACTGCATTTCTTATACCTTGATTGCGTGCTGCTGATGGCCCACTATTTTCTTGATATATATATTTATAATCTATATTTTTATCTTTAAAAAACTCTTTTATTGCTCTTTGTGTATCATCTATGCTGCCATCATCTATCAAGATGATTTCATAATCTGTGTATGTCTGAGCAAGTACTGAATGCAAGCCTCTTATAATTGTATTTTGTGCGTTATAGCAAGGAATAACAACTGAGACCATCAATTTACCTCCATTGTGACAAAAAGGTTTGAAAATACATCTTTATTAATAAAACAGCTGTATTTATATAGACTAATACTATAGTTTGCTTATGCTTCAATGCTATTTTATGATTTTCAATATATGTTTCTATGCCACCGAATCTAAACGCGCCTGCTATAAATTTTATTTTTTTTATTGCCATTTCTTTCATATATTTAAATCTTACAGCTTGACAGACATCATGAGCCAAGATAAGCAGCTACAAACTCACAACTGGATAATGTTTTGATTTTTACAGAAAAGAAACTTTTATCATTTGTGATAATCAAGTCACAGTTATGCTTTTTAGCACAAACATACTGCAAATTGTCTTCTAAATCCATATTTTTAACCAGCAACGCTTCTTCTATCAAACTGTTTGAACCACCCAAAACTTTAAAAGTTTTATTTATGACATTTATAAATGATCTTATGTCTTTGATCTGTTTTTTTGCGATATAGTCAATGTTTAACAATGTAATATCCAGTACAAAAGCTTCAAATATCCTTTTTTCTATCGCATTAAAAATCAACAAAGCCTCTTTATAGGCATCTCTTTTTAAGATCAAATCAAGAAAGATATTTGTATCGATAAATAGCTTCACTTAACAATCTCATTATACTTTACATCATCTGTCTGAAAATTTTTATCAAGCATCCCTACAAATTGATCAAAAGAGCCACTCTTCATATCTTCTTGTGTATAAGATTTTCTTATTAACTTTTCATACTCTTCATAGGGCATTATGACAGCCTTTTTTTTATGCACTTTTTTATCTACTATAAATACAGTTTGCGTTAAAAGCTTCGTAAACTGTGCCTGAGCCTGAGAAATACCAAGTTCCAACATAGCAATCCCCTTTTTTATTTCTAATATATGTACATATTATCAGATATA
>WFMY01000167.1 GCA_015488855.1 Helicobacteraceae bacterium | reverse complement strand
CCATCTCATTTTCATCGCCTAAGGTTTCGCCCTCACCATCAACGAGCATAACATTAGAGGGTGTAAGTTTTGGTACTGAGGCAGAAATGAGGTTTTTGATACCTCTTATTTGCCTAGAACTTAAGCGTCTTCCATCAACTATGTTAACCATTACTGAAGCTGTTGGGGCTATCGCTTTTTCTATGAACAAAGATTCTTTTGGAAGTGCTAAGGAGACACTAGCACTTTCTATTGGTGAAAGAGCTTCTATGGTGCGTGAGAGTTCACCCTCTAAGGCACGAAGATATTTAACATCTTGATCAAAAGAGGTAGCTCCAAACTCTTGCTTATCAAAAAGCTCAAAACCAACACCATTAGAATCTTTTGGGATACCTAAAGAAGCGATGGCTATTCTTTGTTTGTAAACAAACTCTTTTGGCACTTTAATGATGTTATTGTCTTCTAATTTATAAGGGATATTCTCTTTTTCCAACTGTTCTATCACTTTAGAAGCATCTGCAGAGCTCAAGGATTCAAAAAGCACCTCATAACGATCTAAAGATTTGTCTTTGGATGTATAAACTACTAAAAAGATTAAAAAACCAATAATACCAACTATGGCAGTAGCAATAATTATCTTTTGCTCTTTAGTTAACTTAGCATATAGAACAATAAGTTGTGAAAAAAGTACCTTAAAATCCATCTAAATCCCGTTTATTGGTTACAAATATTTAACAACAAGTGCAAAAAATTTATCATTCTGTACGCTTGTACCCACTGTTACTCTTATTGCATTCATACCATATCCAACTAGATCTCGTACAATCATCCCTGATTCTAAAAGAGAACTTGCTATGCTAGTTGAATTTTGGTTATCATTAAAGCAAAAAGTAACAAAATTTGTATAGCTGTTTATTATATCTATTTTTTGCTCTTTTGCAAAATTCTCATAGCGTTTCATCTCATTAAAATTGAGTTTTATGCTTTTTTGTACAAATTCTTCATCTTCTAATGCTACGCTTGCTGCTTCTAATGAGAGTGTAGTGATGTTAAATGGTGGACGAAGTTTATAAAGTTCTTTTATGATAGATGCACTAGATATTCCATAACCCACACGCATACCACCAAGTCCATACGCTTTTGAAAATGTGCCTAAGTAGATAACATTACCAAACTCTGCTATAAGTTCTTTTGGTTTTATCTCTTTGTTTGCATCTTTAGCTTGAGCATACTCCATGTAAGCACCATCTATTACCACTAAAGTATCATTATCTATCTTTTTGAGAAAGTTTTTTATTTCTTTAGCACCAAGAGCATCTCCAGTTGGGTTGTTCGGTGTACAGATAAAAATGACAGAGGGGTTTTCTTTTTTATAAAGCTGATAAAATTCCTCTAAATCATGCTCTCTTGAAGTAGTTTTAAGCATCTGTGCTCCAACATGGGCAGCATATATCTCGTACATTGCAAAAGTTACACTGTTCGTGAGTACCTTGGCATTTTCTTCTACTTTTGCATGGATTAAAAACTCTATAACTTGATCACTACCAGCACCTATGATTAGGTTCTCAGAACCCACCTCATAGTGAGTTGCAAGAGCATCTTTGAGTTTAATCATACTATCATCTGGATACATTGACATTTTTGAGATGATTTTTGAGACCGCATCTTGTACTTTTATTGAACAACCTAAGGGGTTTTCATTGGAAGCTAACTTGATAATCTCTTGAGGTTCAATACCAAATTCTCTCACAACTAATTCTATAGGCTTACCAGCTTCATAGGTTTTAATCTTTTGTAATTTTTTATTAAATTGCACTTGCTTCACCTTTGAGATAAGATCCAAGCCAAGTGATTTCATCCTTATGCTTAGAGATTACTTTTTGAATATTTTCTTCTTGCATGTGTCCATAAAAGTCTATGAAAAACCAGTAGCCAAACCCGCCTTGTGTCTTTGATGGACGAGACTCAATTTTAGAGAGGTTGATGTTTGCCTCATCAAAATCTTGCAAAAATTCTACAAGCGATCCTGCTTTTAGAGTATCTTTTAACTGTACAAAGATAGATGTTTT
>WFMY01000166.1 GCA_015488855.1 Helicobacteraceae bacterium | reverse complement strand
GTTATGAGCCGAGGGCTCTAACCAACTGAGCTAAAAACCCACACCATAGTTAGAACTTTTTGTTAAAGTGAGCACCTAAGCACACCAAAATAAAATTTAGTTAGTTTAACGCCCTACTTCAAGGCGTTTAAAGCATTAGAACTCTTGCGTCATATGCGTAAAGAAGAATCTAAGCGACTGCGCTAAATAACCACAGTTTAAAGTCGAGATTATAGCGAGTAAAAGCTTATATTTTTCTGATTTATTTTGCATCTTGTGTTGTATTCAAAATTTAAATCTTAAGTTCTATAATCCGCATTGATTTTAATATACTCGTAGCCTAAGTCACAGCCATAAGCTTTGAACTTTCCATCACCGACACCAAGGTCACAATGGATAGTAAATTTTTGATGTCCCATTACTATTGCAGCCTTTTGCTCCATCTCTTTATCAAAAAATACTTCACCTTTGTCATAGACACAAACAGTATCAAAAATGATTTTAAGAGTCTCCTCTTTTGCCTGAGCACCACTTGCTCCCACAGTTGAAGCAATACGACCCCAATTTGGGTCTTCTCCATAAAGAGCAGTTTTAACCAGAAGTGAATCAGAAAGTGCTTTTGCAACGACCTCCGCCTCTGTATCATCTTTTGCACCAGTTATGTTGTAGGTAACAAGTTTCGTAGCTCCCTCACCATCTCTAGCTATCTCTAAGGCTAAGAAATGCATCACTTTATGGAGAGCATCTTCAAAAGCATCTTTATCATAGGCACTACTTTTTGCATTACTAAGAAGGATAACTGTATCATTTGTCGAAGTATCACCATCTACACTTATGGCATTAAAAGTACTCTTAACACAAGAATCTAGTGCATCTTGCATAGCATTCTGGGAAACTTTCGCATCAGTAGTAATGAAACATAGCATAGTAGCCATAGCAGGGTTGATCATCCCAGCACCTTTTGCCATTGCACCTATACTAAAAGATGAACCATCATCAAGAGTGACTTTAAAGGCACACTCTTTTGAATAACTATCAGTTGTCAATATCGCTTTTGCAGCCTCATGAGGTTTTTTTGAAGATTTATCAATGAGTTTAAGTCCATCTATAATCTTTCCTTTTGGTAATCTTACTCCGATAACACCTGTTGAACTCATAACGGGATTTACAACATCTGGTATATGCGAGAGTATCTCATCAATATCATTGATTCCAGCTTTTCCCGTCATAGCATTCGCATTTTTTGAATTGATTAAAACAAAATTAGTTTGAAACTTCCCTTTTGCTTGAAAATGTTTCAAAGGTGCAGCTGCCATTTTATTAGTAGTAAATACTGAAGCCACCTCGCATAGTGCATCTGAATATATAAAAGCTACATCATTTTGCCCATCTTGTTTAAGCCCTGCACTTACACCACCAGCATGAAAACCATCTGCTACACATACTCCCTCATTTAATAAGCTTATTTTATACAAATTTCAACTCCTGAGGTTTTTTACGGCGTCTTAAAAGACTTTTTGTTTCTTGTATTTTTGATTCTGACCCAATCACTAGAAGTGTACACTCACTCGTAATAAGGACATCACCTTTTGGCATAGTTATAAACTTACCATCTTTTTTTGTTATACCAATGACAGAAACATTTGTTATATCTCTCAAGTGCGTCTCTTTAAGCTTTTTCAAAACTGCCCATGAATATTTTGGCACCTCTATCTCTTGCATATCAAGAGGATTGTCATTCTTGTACAAAAACTCTTCAAGTAGGTTTTCCATATCTGGTCTTGCCGCCATTGCACTTACCCGTTGTGCTGTTAATCTCGTTGGAGAAATGACAGTGTCTGCTCCAAGTTTTTTGAGCTTTTCTACATCACTCATTTGTTCAGCTGTTGAGATAACATAATAAGGTTGTGGAATAGAATGCTCTTTTTCAAACAATCTTACAGATGCAATCAATGCAATATTGTCTGCCATAGAGCTTGAAAGAGTAATAAGACCTTTTGCCGAAGAGAGATCCGCCTTAAGCATTGTTAATTCTGCATGGGGTTGTGCTTTTAAGTAAGTAGGGTAGTTGTACTCTTGCGCCCATTCATGAATCTCTTCTCTTGGATCTACTACTACAAAAGGTATATGACTTTTTCTTAACTCTTTGGTAACTTCTAGTGTATAATCATTATGATAACACACAACAAAATGTTTTTTAAGTCTTGCAATCCTATATAACATTCTACGCTCCTTTAAAATGGCAACTATAGTCCCTCTATTTAACTCTGCTACCATGATACCTACCGCACTTGTAAATACTGCAAAGCCAGCTATAATAAGAGTAATGGTAAATATTCTTCCAGCATCTGAAATAGGCGATATCTCTCCAAAGCCAACTGTTGTAAAGGTAATCCCTGTTTGATAAATCGCATCCATTAGGGTAAAACCATCAATAATTACATAACCAAGAGTACCAACCATCATAGTAAGAACTGTCAATATTAGTGGTAATCGAAAAGCTTTAAGGTGGGGATATACTTCTGGTAAAAGTTTTGTTTGAGGTTTGGGAGTTACCTCCCAATTGAGAAATTTACGAATCCTTGGTAAAAGATTCATTGAGATTTCCTTGGGAAGACTTAAGAATTTTTCTTAAGTGTGCGTAACTCTCTTGCTGAGATTCTTACTTTTTTCTTTGTTCCATCTTCTTGTATGATTCTTACTGTTCTTAAGTTGAGTAAAAATCGACGTTTTGTTCTGTTTTTTGCGTGAGAAACATTGTTCCCACTCATAGGGCCTTTGCCACTAATAGCACATCTTCTTGCCATGCTGTCATTCCTTATTTGAATTAAAAGTTGCGAATTATACTCTAATGAAGCAAAACTTCAACTTAAGCGTCTTTTATTCTTTCTAATCTTATGATTTTGCGTTTACACTTAATTAAAGAAGATTTTATATAAATAAGGCTAAAATCATTCTTAAATACTTATTTAAAATTAAAAGATGATAAAAGAATGATAACAAGAGATAACATTAACGACTTTATAGATAAAATTCCTCCATCACCAAAAATATTACAAGAGACTATACGCCACTTAAATAATGCTGATCTCAACAAAGCTGCTAAAATCGCTACTGAGGACCCTGCTTTAAGTGCTTTTTTGAGAAACCTTGTAAATAAACCTCTTTATGGATTTAAACAAGAGGTTAGTGATATATCTCAAATATTTGGCATATTAGGTTTGTCGGGTTCACAGCAGAGTGTTTACAACTACATGTTGACACTACTTTCTCCAAAAAAATGGAATCTTTTTAATCTTAATAAAACCTCATTTGATGAACTTCAAGCTGTATTTTCCATAAAATGGCAACATATTTTAGAGCATCTTAAAATTATAGATAGAGATATCCAAAGTGCTATCACCCTTTTGCCTGCTAGCATCATAGTCTCAGAAGCACTTTTTTCAAAATCTAAAAAAGATGTAGAACTCCTACGAAGTGTCCACGACCTCAACTACAATACTATCTTGCAAAGATTATGTGATACTACCCTTTTTGATATATGTATAGAGATCTCTATAAAATGGGATATGCCCAAAGTTATACCAGATATCATCAGATGCGCTTCAGGAGTGAATCCATCTGATGATAAAGACATAAATAAACTAGGAAAGTGGATGCACCTTTTACTTTTTTATGAACTCTCGCAACCTTTATTTATAGAAGCTGGTTTAAATGACTTTATAGAATTTAATATCGACTATGTAGAAGATATATATGAAGAGTTTTTACAAGTGATGGGGGTCCAATGAGAGCAATAGTGAAAAATGGTATTGGGGTTTTTAAACCTCAAGGTTTTTTAGATGGCAACAATGCTTCATCTTTTTTAAATCTCGAAGATATAGAAGCAACTACAAACTTAAATGTTGATATCATTTTAGTATCTCTCAAAAAAGTTGTTTTTTTCAATAAAAATGGTCTTGATATCTTTGTAAAACTTTTTACAAAAGTACGACAAAAAAACAGCATTACAGTTGGATTTTGCGACTATGATGAGAAAAAATTTATTGCTATCAATAAATTCTATGCTGGGGAATTGGCTTTTTCTCTTTTTAAGAGTTTAGAGATTGCATCTCTGTTTTCAACAAGTTTTAAAAATCAACAAAAGAATATCTTACTTTATAGCGATGACAAATCCCAAAGAACAGCAATGGCTATTGAGCTTCATGACTATGGTCACAACCCCGTAGTAGCAACAACACAAGAAGATTTTAATGAAAAATCTCTCAACAACTCTGCTTATGATTATATTGTTGACTATACATATTTGGGACAGATGGGCGAAAAAATAGCGACTCGCGTAACTGGAAATGCTATCATATATACAGTAACGGCTTTTTTAGATGCTGAGATTGGCAATACTTTTAATATTGCTTATCATAACAACTCTCTCAATGTTGGCTTTAGACTTTTTATCTTTGATGCTTATAAAGTCGTAAGTATGAACATTCATGCTTTTAACTTTTTTTCAAAACTATCAACTTCAGCAGCTGAATATAATGCTACCATAGCTTTTGTTGGGCTTGAGAGTACAAAGATACCAGAATCATTTATAGAAAATATGGAGGACTCAGGTATTATATTTTACAATCAAATGGATGATATCCTTCTCAATAAGGAACTCCTTAAAGAACTTGGTGCAAGTAGTGCTGCAAATATAAAACAAAAGAGAGTTATAGATAAAGATATGATAGTAAAACTACCTGACTTTATAGATGCTACTGTTGCTACTATTGAGATGATGACAAACTCAAAAGCTCTCAAAGAAGCTGTAGAGGTAAGCAAGATTGAGATAACTGAACAAGAGGGGCGTATAGCAAGTTCTATTGGCTTTTATGGAGATATTGATGGTATGGTCATCCTAGTATTTCCATCAAAAATTGCAAAAAAAGCGTGTGAACTTCTCATAGGAGAATCAACAGATGATATTGAGCTCATCCTTGATACTTTAGCAGAACTAGTCAACATAGTTGGTGGTAAAATAAAATCCCTCCTCTTTGACCATGGGATCAATGTAAATATAACACTTCCAAGAACATACAATAGTATAAGTGGTTTACTCGAAGTTGTAGAAGCTAAAAAGGGTGTTCAAGTTGACTTAGCCTTTGATGATGACAAATTTTTATTCTTTTTAACTAAATAAGCTATAATTGCATAATTAAAAAAAAGAGTGTCTTTAAAGGATTTCAATGATTCAAGTAGCACCTAGTATCCTCTCTGCAGATTTTGGCAATCTTGGGCGTGATGTAGAAGCTATCTGTAATGCTGGATGTGACTTAGTTCATGTTGATGTTATGGATGGACATTTTGTACCGAACCTTACCATTGGGCCTGTTGTAGTCTCAAGTGTAGCAAAATGTGCAACAAAACCCTTAGATATCCATCTTATGGTTGAGAACAATACTTTCTTTGTTGATCTCTTTGCGCCACTTAAACCAGAGTACATCTCCTTTCACATAGAAGAGGAGAAAAATCCCCATCGCCTCATACAACATATTCGTTCACTTGGGATAAAACCTGCCATCGTTTTAAACCCTCATACCCGACCTGAGTCTGTTGAGTACCTACTGGGAGACTTAGATATGGTTTTACTTATGAGTGTCAACCCTGGATTTGGTGGACAAAGTTTCATAGAAAGTGTCATCCCAAAAGCTGCTCGTCTCAACGAGATGCGCAACATTCTTAACCCAAATTGCCTCATTGAAGTAGATGGAGGAGTCAATGATAAAAATATCCAAAGCCTCAAAGAGGTAGGTGTTGATGTTGTTGTTGCTGGAAGTTATGTATTTAAACATGCTTCGAAAAAAGAAGCTATAGAAAGTTTACAAATCTGATGCGTGTCAAGATCTGTGGAATCACTTCATATAAAGATGCGATGGAGGCTATTTCCGCTGGTGCTGATGCACTAGGTTTTGTTTTCTACGAGCCATCACCCCGCTATATCTCTCCTGCCCAAGCAAATATCATCATAAAACAACTCCCACCTTTTGTAGAAAAAGTTGGTTTATTTGTCAATGTTGATGCACAAGTCATTAACTCCTACATACAAGAGAGTGGATGCACACTGGCACAAATCCATTTCGATGCACCCCAAGAACTCTACCAACAAATTTTTGTCCCACATATAAAAGTTATCCGTGCCAAAACAAAAGAAGATATTTTAAAATACTCTGATGAATATAAAATAGTTGATGCATATTGCGAAGCTTATGGTGGCGCTGGGAAGAAGCTCAATATAGATTGGTTTGAAGAAACAGACAATTCTAAAATCATATTGGCTGGTGGCTTAGATGCCAATAATGTTTCAAGCCTTAAAGAGTATGGGTTTTATGGTGTAGATGTAAGCAGTGGGGTTGAAGTATCGCATAGGAAGAAGTCCCCATTTAAAGTAAAAGCTTTCATAGATAATGCTAAATAACGACTTAGGTCTTGATGCCAAGAGCATCCATAAACTCTCTACAAGTGGTCTAGCAAGAGAGCATCTTGTACGCCAACTTGGTGATAACTTTGGAGTCCAATTAGAGATTTGGAGAGCCCAAGGTCTTGATATCGCCAAAAAGTTTGGACACTACTATTTTGCAACAAATTTTACAAAGATAGATGATGAAGTCTTTTGCATCGTTGACATAGAAACAAATGGCTCAAAAGTAGATACACATCAGATAATAGAGATAGCAGCTATCAAGTACAAAAATGGGGAAATCATAGATGAGTATGAATCTTTAGTCAAAGCCAAAGAGATAAATATACACATACAGGAGATAACTGGCATCACGCTTAAAGATACTCTCGATGCACCAGAACTAAAAACGGTACTCTATGAGTTTAAAGAATTTTTAGGAGATGCACTTTTTGTCGCCCATGATGTAAAATTTGATTACAGATTTATCTCTAACTCTCTTGTCAAATTCGACTTAGAACCACTACTCAATAGAAATTTATGCTCATTAGCATTGGGACAAAGAACTATCGTCTCTTTCAAATACGGTCTTGCCTACCT
>WFMY01000165.1 GCA_015488855.1 Helicobacteraceae bacterium | reverse complement strand
CTACTCGATCCTGTTACTACTGCTTTCATTGAGTATCTCCATTATTGTATCTATTTGAGCATAGATAAGTTTTTTTGTTTTGTCTTTTGTTACTTTTGAGGGTTCAAAGTGGTCACTGACTACTTTAAACATATATCTATTTTTGAATGTTTTGCTTGCTTGAATAAAACCGCTTGATTCCATATCTACTGCAGCATAAAGATTTGCATGTCCAAGAGCTTCATCTGCACAAGTAAGAATTTTTTTAGATGCATTGATGCACTGAGTAGTCGTATCTATCTGCAACAACGCACCAATCTCAAAAGCATCTGAAGCCCCACAAATGCCTATATTGACAAGGGTGTCACTCTCTTTGAGTTGAGAGAGGATGCTTTGAGTCGCAGCATCCATACACTCATTGCCAACACCACTGACAAGGATAGAGTATAAATCATTTGATTTTTTTGCACCTAAATGAAACTTTTCAATGAACGCTTGTGCTTCTGATTTTGTTGCAGTTATGATATATGTCATCTTTTTTCTTTAAACTTTGTGATAGAATTATGACATAATAATAATTAAGGAGTCCCCCATAATGGCAATTTTAAAAGCAGATTATTCTAACATAAGTCACAAAAAGATGGCAGTTAGCATAGGGCTAGGAGTGAAACATATCCCGATCCTCATAGAAAGTTTCATTCAAGAGTCTCAATCAGCGATAGTAAGTTTAAAAGAAGCTATCGATGCAGATGATTTTGACTCTATCCGTCGTTATGCACACTTTATCAAAGGAAGTGCGGGAAATTTGAAGTTCAATGAAGTCTATGAGATGTCAAAAGAGATGGAGTTTGCAGCTACAGAGAAAAAAGAAGATTTTGATTATACTACTTATTTTAGTGCCATAAATGCAGCAATCTCCACTATAAACCCTTAATTAAGTTTTATTTGCTATAATTTCATCGCTTCTCTTTAGACCTGTGCAATAGTTGCTTAAGATAATGTGTCAGGGTAGGAATACAGCAGCACACCTTTTTTAGTTATGTGCCGCAGGTATCTGGAGAGGAGTCTTTCCTTTTGAACAAATTACTACATAAAACATTGCTACAAACTCTTAAAAAAACTCTTTTTCAACTCTTGTATTTAAAATGTAACCATATTTGAGTATAATAATAAAATTATAATTTAAAAAATAGTTTAAAGGTAGTTTTATGCAAAACAAAAGAAGTAAATCAGGTTTTTCTCTCATCGAGTTAATGATAGTTATCGTCATCTTAGGGCTTTTAGCAGCGATGGTTATGCCAGCTTTAACGGGAAAAGGTGAAGAGGCAAAAAGAGATTTGGTCTGTGTGCAGATGAAGTCACTCTACAATGGTGCACTTGATATGTTTAAACTTAACAACTCATTGTATCCATCTACAGAAGAGGGTTTAGCTGCTCTTGTGAAAAATCCTGATGAGGAGAAGTATCCCAACTACTCTTCAAATGGTTATCTTAAAGACAATAAAATGCCAAAAGATTCATGGGGTGATGAATTCATTTATGTTAATGATGACGGGACTATTGAGATGATCTCCCTTGGTGCTGATAGAAAAGAGGGTGGTACTAAAGAGTCTAAAGATATCAAGATGAGTGAGTGTAAATAACAGAGATGTCTTCTCTTGGGGGCAAAAATAAACACGCTTTTTCTTTGATGGAGCTTCTTATCGTAGTGCTTATCGTCGGTGTTGTTTATACTTTAGCCTTGAGTAACTTTCAAAACATCAAAAAAGGCAAAATAAAGCCAACACTTTTAACTTTGGAGCGTAATCTTGGAGATATTAAGCACGACAAAGAGGTAAAACTCATCTGTATAGACAATTGCGATAGTTGTTTTGTGCAGGTGGATGGCGTCTTGGATAAAAATGCCAGTAAGTTGTTTGAAGGGTTTATAGATTCAAGTGTGAAGGTGTATCATTTTGATCCCAATACAGGGTTTAATGAGATTCAACAAGCAGTTTATTTTAACAAAGAAAATGTCTCGCAAGATATTTGCTTCTCTTTGGCTGTTGACAAACAAAGAATAAGTGATCAAGTAGTTGTGGAGTACAAGGATAAAGTGTATGATTTCACAACTTATTTTGAGCCTACAAAAGTATATGCATCTACCTCTGAGATGATGGATGCAAAACAAAAAATTATCAATGAGGTCATACAGTGATATTTAAGTACAAAGGCATCAATGAGTTTGGTAAAAATGTTCGCGACAAGATAGAAGCAACAAACATCAGTGAAGCCAAATCAAAACTTAAAACAAACTCCATCATCATCCAAAGTATCCAAGAGGAACAACCCTCACTCTTTGCAAATATTAGTTTTTCAAGAAAATATAAAATCCCACCAAAAGAGTTAGCATCGCTCTCTCGTGAACTCTCTATGTATATCCGTTCAGGTATCACTATAGTTTCTGCCATAAAGATAGTCCAAACGCATTATGAATCTAACAAAAAGATGAAACTTTTCCTCACCACAGTAAGCACACACCTTGATGAGGGGAAAAACTTTTTTACAGCCTTGGAATCTCAGGAGGTTGTAGAACTTCCACCTTTTTTTATACAGAGCATCAAAGTAAGTGAAAATGGTGGCATCTTGGATGAAGTTCTTTTAGAGTTGTCTCGTTTCTTAAAAGAGCAAGAAGATATTAACAAAGAGATTAAAGGTGCTTTTGCGTACCCATCTTTTATGATCGTAATATCTTTACTTATGATAGCATTTATGCTCACCTTTGTAGTCCCTCAGATCACAGGTATCTTTGAGTCTATGGATCAAAAGTTACCTGCTCCTACTATCTTTGTTATAGCATTGGGGGATTTCTTTAGCGAGTATTTTACAACTATATTGATGCTTATGGTTGCGGGTGTATCTTTGTTTGTGTTTATGATGAAACAGAGTTACGCCTTTGCGTATGGGGTGCATAAATTTCTTTTGAAATTACCACTTTTTGGAGAGATTATCCAAAAGAGTGAGTTAGCTCGTTTTGCGTACATCGCCTCTTTACTTGTGCGTTCGGGGGTCCCTTTCGTGCAGACAATTAACCTCAGTGCAAACATCTTGAACAACCTCGTTCTCAAAGAGCTTTTTGTTGGTGCATCCAAGAGAGTAGTTGAGGGAAAACTTCTCTCTGCTGCACTCAATGCCTCTCCCATCAAAATCGACAATGCCTTCATCCAGTCGATCGCACTTGGGGAAGAGACCTCACAACTTCAAAATGTACTTACAAATACAAGTGAACTCTATTTTGAAGAAAATCGAGACAAGATAGCTACGCTCCTTACCCTTCTTGAGCCATCTTTGATGCTCTTTGTTGGGGGGAGTATTGGTTTCATTGTAGCAGCTATGCTTCTTCCTATCTTCTCTATGAGTATCAGCTAGGTGAAAAGGATGAAAAAAGGGATAGCACT
>WFMY01000164.1 GCA_015488855.1 Helicobacteraceae bacterium | reverse complement strand
TTTAGAGATGCTACTCTTGCTTCAAAAACTAAATTAGTAGATTTTGAAGTAGTTGATATGGTTCATAAAATCAAGTGCAACAAGGACATAGTTGCGCTAAGCGACGCTACTATTTAGTTCTAAACTTATCGAGTTGCCCTTTAAGAGTTTGAGATATTTTATAAACTTCATTAGCACTATTTGAGATATTGAGTGCGTTGTCTTTATTTTGCTTGACGATTTTGTCTATCACTTCAATATTGTTGATGACAAGCTCTGCATTCTTTTGAACCTCTTGTGTACTTGTTAAAGAAGAAGAAGCTAAAGTAGCCGTACTCGTTATGATGCTTTTGGTCTCTTGAAGTTTCTTTTTCATCAGTTCAGAGTCGTCACTAAGCATTTTTGTTTTTTGCACATTGTCATTCATGTTTATACTAGCATCCATGATAGATTGCACTATGACACTTACATTGCTATGGATCTCACCGATAGCCTTTTGTGTACTCTCAGCCAGTTTTCTTACTTCGTCAGCAACTACCGCAAAGCCTCTTCCGTGTTCACCTGCACGAGCAGCTTCTATGGCAGCATTGAGTGCTAGTAGATTTGTTTTGTCCGCGATATCTTCTATGATGCTCAGGACATCTGTAATTTTTTGTGCATCATCTGTAAGTTGGTTGAGTTTTGCTGAGATATCTTCTTCTCTATAAGCGTTTTCTTGGATTTGATTTACAATTTGCATCACATTTTCTTGAAGTTCTTCAAGATTATTTTGAGCCTGTGTAGTTTCCTTTTGTGTTTTTTGTACATTTGATGAAGTGGCAGAGAGGGTTTCTTTCATCTCATCACTCATGCTCTTGGTTGTATTTACGAGTTCAAACTCTTGCGAAGCTCCATTACTAATTGCTTCTGCGCTATTTTTCATCTCTAAAGTGTTTTGTGCATTATTTTGCGAAGAATCTTTAGCATCGTGGAGGACTTCTCCCACTTTTTCTATGAGGTGGGCAAACGCTTTATAGATTTCGCCTAGTTCATCTCTTTTGTAGTCAACAAATTCTCGTGAGAGGTCAAGTGTATCGAGCATGGAAACCATATTGTTCCTGATACCAAGTATGGAGGACTTCATGAAGATATATAAAATAGTGTTGAGTGTTGCAGAAACAAAGATAAAAAAGACGATAAGGATGAGCACATCATAAAATGTCTTTTTAAGATTAAGTGTACTTTTGTTGTAGATCTCTTTTATTTTTGTATTGACTTTTTGTTCAATGATATTAAATTGTTTATTGATGATGGCACTTGAAAGTGCCCATTCATTTGATGCAAGATTAACCAACACCTTTTTATCTTCTTTGAGATAGGCCTGTTGCAGTGTATCTAAGAGATGTTCTGAATTTCTATACTCGTTTATGATGATATCAAAAGAGTTTTTTATTTGTGCATCTTTGTAAAAATCGCTTTGCATCACATGAGAGATGATTGTTTTCATCTTTTTTCTTGTGTCTATGAGGGCAACTCGTGCCCCCTCAAATGCTACTAGGCCTGTAAGAGAGTAGGAAAGATTATTTTGAATAGAATTAAAATTACTGATTGCATGTAGGAGTTCATTTTGTGGCTTGAAATTGTCTTCATAGATATGATCTATGGCTATCTGCCCATCTTTTGAGGAACTCAGAGAAAAATAACCAATAATACCCATACTTAAAACGATGATAAATATATTGCTTAAAAGTTTTGTAGAGATAAGATAAGATTTTTTCATAATAATATATTTAAATGTGAAAAATAGAATGATAGCCATCACGATGCCAATAATAACACCTACTGTAACATGAAGCTTCAAATCATTTTTTATGATTTTTGCATCTATTTTTCCTACAATATTAACTCCATCAACTTCATAGCCAGCTTTGGCATATTTGCCTATCCCCTCTCTCAACCAATATACATTGGTGTAACCTTTCTTTGCAGTTGTTACAGCAGCTTTATAGGACTTCCAACATTTAATGCCATTACAGTAAAAGATCAAATCTTTTGTTTTATCTGCAGATAGCCGAGCATCATGATAGATATCTTTAGAGTTATCAAAATCAACTATCTTATTTGCATTGCCACCTTTTTCATCATAAAAAGCAGAGATTGCACCTTTGATATGCTTTACAGCATACTCGGGAACTTTTCTAGTGTCTACAAATACAGCACCATGTTTATACTTTTTATTGGCGGTTTTAGAATCGACAACGCTAACATGAAACTTTGAAGCTATCTCAGAAGACGGAGTGTCTGGTTTTGCATAAAGGCTTGTAAAAAGGAGGGTCGATGCAAAGAGCAGTGTAATGATAGATTTCATAATTTAAGTCCAATAATAATTTTAATAAAATATTATAACGAATAACTATAAAATAAACTCTAAAAGGCACTAACTAATTTTTAGTATCTTGCGCTTATGCTATCAACATCATCCCAAGTTAAATGAGTAGATTTCGTTTGATGATTGATGATATGGGCTACATATCTTGCAAACATATCAGTCTCTACATTAACTTTTGAGCCTTTTTTATAGGTTTTAAAAAGTGTCTCTTTCATTGTGTGAGGGATGATTGTAAGTCTAAAGGAGTCTTCTCCCACTTCATTGACAGTCAGACTTATCCCATCTATGGTGATAGAGCCTTTTGGGATAACGAAGGCGATAAACTTTTTTGGAAGTTTTACAAAAACATCAAAAGAGTTGCCATTGTTTTTGATCTCTTTTATCTCACCGATGCAGTCAATATGTCCTTGGACAATATGCCCCTCAAACCTATCACCCATCATCATAGCAGGCTCTATATGTACCTCACCCTTGTAGTTTTCTATAGCCAAAAGTTTTTGACTCTCAGGTGAGAGTTCTACACTAAAACCATCGTTCGTTACTTCGATAACTGTTAAACATGCTCCGTTGATGGCAATGCTATCACCTATCTTTGCTTCATGTTTGGCTCTGACTCTCAGCGTAGAGCCTACAAAACTTTTAACCGTAGCTATCTCTCTAATTAAACCTGTAAACATATGGTTTTCTCCTCTGCCCCGAACGAGGCTAGCTTTAGTGCCTCAGCGGCCACCTCGCTCCCAAGTTGTACTTGGGAACTAGTTAATAAATAACTAGAAGACAATTTTACCATCTTGCTGCAAACCTGCAATAATCTCTTTTGCTTTTTCATGACCTTTATAAGCTGCTTTTCTACAATAATCAAGTGCCATGTCATGATCTTGCTCACAGCCGACACCTTGGTCGTAGAGTTGACCGAGATTGTAAAGACCCTCTGCTAAACCAGCCTCTGCTGCTTTAGTAAAACAGATAAAACATCTGCCCTCATCCTCACAAACACCATGTCCCTCCTTGTAAAGAACACCTAGATTATTGAAAGATTCGGTATGCCCCCGTTTAGCAGCTTCTTCGTACCAAAAAGCAGCTTCACTATAGTTTTGCATGCATCCTAAACCACGCTCGAGCATCAAGGCTACTTCATACATAGCAGGAACAACTTCAAGAGTTGCTGCCTCAAGATGCAGGGCATGGGCTTTAAACTGATCATGTTCAACACCATCTAAGCCATTCATATATAAAATAGCAAGATTAAAAAGAGCGTAAGGTTGTTTTTGTTGTGCCGCTTTAGAGTAAAGCTCAAATGCTTTCATATTGTCTTTTTCGCAACCTTGAGCATTTTGGTACATAAATGCAAGGGAAGTTTGTGCCTCTGCATCATCACCAAGTTGTGAGTAAAGTTCAAATGCTTTTGTATAGTCTTTTGCGTTGTATGCGTTATGCGCTTGTTTTAACATAAAAATTCCAAATTAATTAAAAATATGATACAATTGTATTCATGGTTGTAGAGGTGTAAACCCCTACTTAATTTAATATAAACGTTCGGCTAAAACGATTAAAACCATCAACACAATGAAAAACTTCACTGGCGTATCCTCCTTTTTGGAGATACCCAACTTTCTCCAACTCCCTAAAAACACCCAGAGCCTAAGAATTCAACATCAGTTGTATCAAATGAATTGTAGCATAATTTATGGTAAAATTCGACTAATTAAACGAACGGAAAAATAATATGAACTATGACATTATAGTAGTAGGTGGTGGTCACGCTGGTGTGGAAGCATCTCTAGCAAGTGCAAGGATGGGTAACAAAACATTACTTGTCTCTATGCTCGCAGAAAATGTAGGGGCGACTAGCTGCAACCCTGCTGTAGGTGGCTTGGCTAAAGGGCATCTTGTGCGTGAGCTAGATGCACTTGGTGGGGAGATGGGGCTCATCACTGATGAGGCTGGCATCCAGTTTCGCATCCTCAACCAAACAAAAGGTCCAGCTGTTCGTGGAAGTCGTGCTCAAATAGATATGGATAAGTACAGAGTGATAGCGAGAAATACTATCTTAAGTACGCCAAATCTACATTTAGCCCAAGAAACGGTAGAATCGCTTCTCATAGAAGATGCAAAGGTGCTAGGTGTAAAAACAGATTTACTTAACGAGTATAGAGCATCGAAAGTTATCATCACCTCTGGAACATTTTTAAATGGTATCATCCATGTTGGGGAGGTACAAAAAAAAGGTGGTCGTTATGGGGAAGAACGCAGCGAGGGTCTCTCCTCTTCACTTAAAAATGATGCAAAATTGCATCTCTCTCGACTCAAAACAGGGACATGTGCCCGCATAGATAGTTCTACTATTGATTTTTCTGTGATGGAAGAGCAAGATGGTGATGCTCTTCCAAATCCTTTCTCATTTCGTACAAACAGAGATGAATTTCGTCAAACAAAAAAGCAACTTCCATGTTTCATAGCGTACACAAATGAAACAACTCATGAAATCATCTCTTCAAACTTTTACCGTGCACCACTTTTCACAGGGCAGATTGAGGGTAAAAGTCCTCGTTATTGCCCCTCTATAGAAGATAAAGTGAGTAAATTTGCAGACAAAGAGAGACACCATCTTTTCATAGAACCACAAACTATGGACAATACAGAGTGTTACATTAACGGGCTCTCTACCTCTTTACCTCCAGAGGTTCAACGAGAGATGATTCGTTCAGTTGAGGGACTAGAAAATGCGAAAATAGTCCGTTATGGATATGCTATAGAGTATGATTTTGTTGACCCTCGTGAGCTTAAACACTCTTTGGAGACAAAAAAAGTGAGTGGACTCTACTGTGCTGGGCAGATAAATGGAACAACTGGTTATGAGGAAGCTGCAGCACAAGGTCTTATGGCTGGCATCAATGCCTCACTGAGTTTGCAAGAAAAAGAGCCACTTATCTTACGCCGTGATGAAGCGTACATAGGTGTGCTTATAGATGACCTTGTGACAAAAGGGACAAATGAACCTTACAGGATGTTTACCTCAAGAGCCGAGTATA
>WFMY01000163.1 GCA_015488855.1 Helicobacteraceae bacterium | reverse complement strand
TCAATGCAATGAATTATTTAAAAATTCAAACAGATGCACTACTCATTAAAGAGGGTTTTTCAAAAACTTTTCTCTTACCACATAATCCACCTTTTGTTCTCAAGACAGATATTCAAAATAAAACCATCACCACCAATGGTGCCAAAGATATCTTAGAAGCATCCTAATGAAGTTTAGCTTTGTTACTTTATTTGCAAATATAGTTGAAGGGTATTTCAATGATTCTATTTTAAAAAGAGCTATCGAAAAAGAGTTAGTGAGTATTAAGTATGTTGACCCAAGAGAGTTTTCTATCAACAAGCACCATAAAGTTGATGATACAGCTGTAGGTGGTGGTGCAGGAATGGTTATGAATCCTCAGCCACTTTTTGATGCACTAGATAGCCTAACTACGCAAGATCCAGATGTACATATAGTTTTTTTAACTCCAGTTGCAAAACAGTTTAAGCAAAACGATGCAAAACGATTGGCTAAAAAATCTCATGTAGCTTTTGTGAGTGGTCGCTACGAAGGTATAGACGAACGAGTTGTAGAAAAGTATGCAGATGAGGTTTATTCTATAGGGGATTATATACTTACAGGTGGTGAGCTTCCCTCAATGGTTATGTGTGATGCCATTGCACGAAATGTTGAGGGTGTTCTTGGAAATGCTGCATCTTTAGAGATAGAAAGTTTTGAAACACCCCTTTTAGAAGCACCATCCTTCTCTAAACCAACAAATTATAAAGAAATTGAAGTTCCTAAAGAATATATAAAGGGAAATCATAGTAAAATTCGCACACTAAAAATCGCTCTCTCTGAATGTAAGACTAAGTTTTTCAGACCAGAGCAGCTTAAAAAGCATAAATTAAGGAAATCCTATGAGAAATAAATACATAGAAAATTTTGAAAAAGCACAAACTTCTGAGAAAAATATTCCAGACTTTCGTGCAGGTGATACTGTTCGCTTATCTGTAACTATTAAAGAGGGTGACAAGTCTCGTACACAAGCATACGAAGGTGTATGTATTGCTAAGCGTGGTCAAGGTACTGGTAAAACTATTACAGTCCGTAAAATCGGTGCAAATGGAATAGGAATTGAAAGAATTTTTCCACTGTTTTCTGATTCATTAACTGAGATAAAAGTTATTCGTCGCGGTCGTGTTCGTCGTGCTAAACTATTTTACCTTCGTGACCTTGCTGGTAAAGCTGCTCGTATCAAAGAACTTAGAAGAAAGTAATTCTTCTAAGTTTTTCTCCCTCTTTTCTTTTTATCTTGATTTAATTTAATCATAGACATAGTATAATTTTAAAATATTAAATATCTGGAATTTCTATGAACTTTTTTAAAGATTTAGAAACTATCATCAATATAAATTCCTATACTCAAAATAAAGCTGGTGTTGATAAAGTTGCCCATCTTTTTGATAAGTGGTTTTTAGAATTAGGTTTTGAGATTCAAACATATCATAGAGAGCTTATTGGTAATCATAAATATTATAAGTCTAAACATATATTTGAAAATAAAAAACTATTACTTTTAGGACATTTGGATACTGTTTTCCCCCCTGATACATTTGAAAAATATAGTGAAGATGATGAGTGGGTATATGGACCTGGTGTGTGCGATATGAAAGGTGGTGATCTTGTTGTTCTACAAGCTTTACGAGAACTTCAGAAAAAAAAGATTAATATTTCTAATATAGATATATTATTGGTAAGTGATGAAGAAACAGGAAGTGATAACTCCAAATCCTTAACGGCAGAACTAGCAAAAAAGTATAATTATTGTTTCGTATATGAAGCAGCTGGAAAAAATATGGAAGTTGTAACTTCTAGAAAAGGGGTAGGTACTTTTTTTATTGATATAAAAGGTAAAGCATCTCATGCTGGAAACAATTATACTCAAGGTAGTGATGCCAACCTTGAGGCCTCGTATAAACTTCAAAGTTTAGTGAAGCTTACAGACTTAGAAAAAGGTACAACTATTAATGTTGGTAAGATTGAAGGGGGAGTTGGTGCCAATACTATTAGCCCTCATGCAAAATTAACTTTCGAGATGCGTTATGAAAAAAAAGAGGAGCGAGATAGACTTCTTTTGGCAATTGATGCAATAGTTAAAACCTCCTATGTTGATGGTTGTATATCCACTCTTAGTGGTGGGATTCAGCGTGATGTGATGGAAGTAAGTAAAAAATCTTTAGACTTACTTCAAAATATAGAACGCATCACTACCAACTCGCTAAAACATGAAAAAAGAGGTGGCGTAAGTGATGCAAATATTGTTAACGCATCTGGTGTAGTGACTTTGGATGGTTTTGGACCTTTTGGAGATGGTGATCATACCATCTATGAAAGAGCTTCTAAAAAAAGTTTTCAAGATAGAATTGAGATGAGTGAGAAGCTTTTTAGCTATTTTTTAGAAAATGGTGATTTTAATTGAAGGTGGAGTAGATGGGAAATAGAACAATAGGAATGTGGCTCTATAATAATGGTGGTGGCGACAAAATCTCTAAAAGAATTATAAAAAAATTAAAAGAAAGAGATGTTGAAACTTTAGATAATATTAATCTACGACATGCGATAGCAAAAAACGGAAATATTATTTTTGATGGTGTGAAGTTAAACAAGGAATTAGATTTGTTTTTCTCTTATAATGCTGGTGAACAAACACAGTACCAAATGTATCTGTATCAAGCGCTTAATCGTGCTATACCCATGATAAACTCTTATGATTCTTTTGCCCTTACTGAGGATAAGTTTCATACATCATTTGTTTTAAGAAATCATGGAGTGCAAACGGCAGATTATAATTTATGCCATAGAGATGATGGTCATGAACTCAAAAAAATTATAAAAAAATGGGATAAAATGGTTTATAAACCAACTGATGGTTGGGGTGGAGTAGGTCTTACTAAGATAGAAAACGAAGCAAACTTAGATATGTTAATGCCATTTTTAAATCAGATGGATTTAAGATATTTTTATGTTGAAAAATTTATAGATTATGACAATACTGACTTTAGAGTGGATATTGTTGATGGTAAATTTGTAAGTTGTTATGGGCGTAAAGCAAGCGGGACAGACTGGAGAACAAATGTGACATCTGGTGGCAGTGTTTTCATGCGAGAAGCCAATGATGAGATAGTGTCGATTGCAAAAAAAGCTTGTAAGGCAACAGGTGTGGACATAGGGGGAGTAGATATCATTTATGATAGAAAAAAAGAGGAATATGTAGTCCTAGAAGTCAATGGTATTCCAGCATTTGCAACTCCCGAGCAAGAAAAGATAGGTTTGAACTTTAACAATAAAAAAATCGAACTTATAGTGGATATGATAGATAGAAAAACAAACAATAAAAAAGGAAAATAAGATGGAAAAAAAGCAAAGATTACCAAAATTAGGATTTTTATATTTAGATTATGTGTTGAGATTTTTTGACTATAGTAACTTTAAAGGTTGGCCAGATAAGATTGAAGCAGTAACATACCACTGGAAAAATGATAAAGATAGATTTATTAAAGAGGTTAAACGAAAAAAAATCGAGGTTTTAGTTGGAAATATCCCTGCTACTGCTTATGAAACATTTAAAGAGATAGCACTTGCACTTCCAGAGGTAAGATTTATCCCCTCCATAGAGACACAATTTTCAAATAAGTCAAAAGAAAATGTAACTCTTTTCTGTCAAAAGTACAATATAGCAGCTCCAAAAACTTTGATCACTTATGATGATAAAGTTGCAGATGAACATTTTAAAAACTGCCATTACCCACAAATAGTTAAACGAAGTTATGGTGCTTCTAACTATGGTGGATACTTTGTTCATAAAGTAGATAACTATAAAGAAGCTACTGAACTCTTTGCAGAAAAAAAGTATAAACCAGTCTATACGCAAGATGCTATCCCCTTGAAATTTAGTGGAGACATCCGTGTAATGTTAATAGGGCATAAACCTATCTGTGCTTTTTGGAGATATTCAGGTGCTGGAGAATGGATAACAAATACCTCTCAAGGTGGTGATATGTCTTACGATAATGTCCCTATGGCAGCACTTGAACTTGCGGTTGAGGCAAGCAAGGCTGCAAAGGCTGAGTATTGGGCTTGTGATATTGGTATAGATGAAAATACAGACAAAGCATATATTATAGAGTGTGCTACAGCCTTTGCTGCATTTCCTTATGTAAGAGACTGGATTGGTCAGTATATTATGTGGGATCTTAGTGGTGGAAAATTTAGACTTCCTCATGTCCCATTATATTCATGGGAAGAATTAGGCAAAATGGATCCATCTGTTTTAAGAACGCTAAGGCATCTTTATTTTGCAAAGTATGAACCCTCTGCGGATGGTGCGTACTGGTTAGCAGATAAGGGAAATTTTGATATGCAAATCACTGAGGATGGAGATATAAACACTTTGCCAAATAAAATAAAACCACCTCTCAAGGAAGAAGATTTACCACAAGAAGTAAAAGGTGATGCTAAATCCTCAATCTCTTCTAAAATTTCAGATGAGAAACTGTTTGAAGTTGATAAAGTTTCCTTAACAGAGTTAATGACACTTCAAGGTATGGAAGAAGAAGTTGCGGTTGATATAAAAGAGACTATAGAAGTAAAAGAGATTACTACTTTTGAAAAGCTCAAAGAGTTTATTAGTTTGTCTGTTGAACAGGTTGAACTATGGGCAAAATCATTTAAAAAATAAATAACTTTTAAGGTATTAGAGTGAGAGAACAATATAGCTCCTATGATGAGTGTGTAGCATTTTTTAAAGAAGCACAAAAAAATAAACCAGAATTAGTAAGAGTTGAGTCTATAGGTAAAACTTGGGAAAACAGAGATATTATAGTTGTGAGTATCACTAAAGATGTAGAAAATGACAAAGAAAAACCTGCTCTTTTTTATACTGGTACTATCCATGCAAGAGAATGGATAGGGATAGAGTTATCTCTAAGTTTTGCTAAGTATATTTTAGAGCATATTGACTATGATCCACAACTCAATGCAGTTTTTGATAGGACTACGCTCTATATGGTGCCATGTGCAAATCCTGATGGATTTGAGTATTCTAGAAATCACTTTTCTTTTTGGAGAAAAAACAGACGAAAAAATGCAGATGGCAGTTTTGGTGTTGATTTAAATAGAAACTTTGAAGTGGGATTTACTCCAAATAAAGATACAACATCAAATGTATATTCGGGACCCTCTGCTTTTAGTGAACCAGAAACAGCAGCTTTAAGAGACTTTGTAATAGCACATAAAAATATAACTATCGCTCTTGATTACCACTCTCAAGGGAATGTTTTTTTCCCAGCACATAATTTCATTCATGAAGATGCTGAGAATGCAATCGACTTGAATCTTTTAGCAGGCAATATGGCTGAGGAGATTAAAAAAGAATCAGGGCGAGAATATGGTGTACATATGGGGAAGCCACCTGCACATCTTATCTCGGGGAGCGGTAGAGAATTTTACTATTCTCAGGGTGCATTAGCTCTAGTAGCTGAAGTGGGAACAAGAAATATTAGTGACTACCAAGAGCAGATGAGTGAAAATATTGATGAAAATATTCCAGCCCTTGTCTATGCACTTTCTGAAGTAAAGAATTATGCAAAAGAAGATACCCTTCCTCGGGTTAAGAATTTTTTGGCTCAAGAACTATCTTCAAGGGAGATAGAGCTTTCTTGGGATTATATTGAGGATGATAGTCTTTATTTTGAAATATATCGTTCCAAAAAGAAAAAAGGTTGTGCTCAAATTTCAAACAGAATAGGGATGACAAAGTTAAAAACTTTTATAGACAAAAATCTCACACCCTCTACAAATTATTATTATTATCTTAGAGCCGTGTGTAAAAAAAAGTATATTAAATCACCATTTGCTCAGATGTGTGGCGCGAGAACGCATCCAGCTGACAATATGTTTTCTAAAATTTTATATCCTGCGGCTGATGGCATTGGGTATGTTGGCGAAAAAACAAAAAAAAATAGTGAACATTTTGGAACTAATTCTCTTTTTGTAGGTATCTCAGAAAGTAAAGGTGAATGTTATGGAGTAAGTGTTTTTTCACTCAACACAATTCCTGAAAATGCAATTATTACGAGTGCATCAATCTCTTTTTATCCAATGAATAGGGTTTCCGTTCAAGTGGAAAGTTTCGGTGAATGGAGAGTTGGACAGATTGATGAGAGAACCATTGATAGCATGAGTAGTTTTGATGATATAAAAAATGCTAAAATATTGTCCTATATAGATAGACCAACTGGTTCTGCACAACTTTCCCAAGGTATTTGGAGAAGATACAAGTTTGCATCACAAGAGATAGAAGTCTTACAAAAGTCGCTCAAGAGAAGAGAAGCTATGTTTAGAATGCAAGGACCATCTTTTCTGCCTTTAAGTAGAGAATCTCAGATGATGCAGTGGGATATAGGTTACGGCAAGTTTAGTGGAGGTCTTACATATAGACCAAAACTTGATATATCTTATACTATTAATGAAGCAAAAATTGATTTACAATCATCACTAGAATATACAGTGTCTAAAGAAAGCATTAAAGAGGCATCTCTAAGAGTCGGATATGATAAAAATGCTAAAGAAGAGTATGGCTATATAGAATTTGACTTATCTAATTTACCAGATATAGAAAATACAGTTATTTCAGATGCATATCTCGATATAGAAGCAAGCAATATAAATTCGCAAAATTCACTTCGTTTTCATATAGAGATGATTCTCCCATTTGAGGGTAAAAAAACTTATGAGAAAATTGAATCTCGTAATATTATAGAGCGTATTGGCTATGATGTAAGTGTCGAAGATATTAAAAATCGAGCAAAACAACGATTTATTTTTGATAAACATACGATAGAAGAGATGCTTCAAAATGCAGAAAAAAATTCAAAAGTTGTTTTTATCATATCTTCTTCTTCTCAAAAATCAATGACTAGGTCTCAAACTATCAGCTGGTGTGATTCTAAAAGAGTTAAACGACCATCATTGGTCATAAATTATATTAAAAAAAGACGCATCGCTCCAGATAAAGTAAATAATTTAAGGTATAGTTGTGAAAATGATATAGTTAAACTAGAATGGGAAGCTCCAAATGATGATGGTTATAAAGGTGCTATAGTTGTGAAAAATCCTTTTAAAATCCCTTGTTCTCCTTACGATGGACAAAAACTATATGGTGGCACAGATAATTACACTTACGATAATTTTGGTGACAAAAACACAAAAAAATATTATGCAGTCTTTTCTTATGATGATGTCCCAAATTTTTCAAAACCAGCCTTTATCGAGTATTTAGGGTAGTGCTTATCCGCCCTAAATAGTACAAATCCAAAAACTTCCAAAATTCCCCCAATACATTAAGAAACAATAAAGCAACAATTCCCTATAATTCCCATCCACAAACACAGAGACCTAATGTTTAGGAGCCTCATTAACTGTTTGAGATCATTGAAAACTAAGCAAGTAAATAGATAAAACAACT
>WFMY01000162.1 GCA_015488855.1 Helicobacteraceae bacterium | reverse complement strand
TCTAGTGCATCTACACCATCTTTTTTCTCATCTTCTGTTGGAATTATCTCACCATCTTCATTTACACTTGAAGCTGACTCAATGAGTTCAATATCCATACCTGTAAGCATAGAAGCTAAACGGATGTTGATACCACTTTTACCAATCGCTTTTGATTTTTGATCTGCTGGAAGAGTTACCTTAGCTTTGATAGCTTTCCCCTCTTCATCTCGCTCTATATCTACACTTGAGATGATAGCTGGACTCATCACTCTGGATAAAAAGAGTTCAGGGATAGAGGTATATTCTATGCAGTCGATATTTTCTCCAATAAGTTGGGCACTGACAGAGTTGATACGAACACCTTTTACCCCGACAGTTGCTCCAACTGCATCGACTTGTGGATGTGTAGAGATGAGAGCGATCTTTGCTCTTTCACCTGGGATACGCGCTGATTTTTCGATGATGACAGCACCATCGGCAATCTCAGGAACTTCAAGTGCAAGTAGCTCTTCTAAAAATTTAGGGCTAGTACGGGAGAGTTCGATGCTGATTCCATCAAATTTGTCCATGTTAACACGACGCACTACAGCTTTGAGGTGGTCACCTATCTCAAATACTTCACCTTTTATACGACTTTTCATAGGGAGTACTGCACGAATCTCATCAACATCTATAAAGGTGGAGTTTTGTGCATCTACACTTGTAACACGACCTGTGACAATAGTGCCTACTTTTGATTTATATTTGCTATACACTTCATCCTCAACGAGACGCTGGATGTGAAACTCTATCTCACGGTGAAGTTGTGAAGCACCTGTTCTACCATACTCTTCTAGGTTGTGAGGGATTTGCAGTTCATCTCCAAGTTCAACTTGATCATCATACTCTCTAGCATCGGTGATAGAGATAAGTGTAGGTGCTATCTCCTCATCTGCTAAACCTTCATTGTCATCTTCAACAACAGTGATAACTTGAATGAGGTCAATTGACTTTGTTTCTTGGTTGATAGTGGCAATAAAAGCAAAATTTCTATCTATAACGCGTTTTGCAGTTTGAACAAAAGCAGTTTGAAGTGCTTCTTTTACTTTTTCAGGAGTTAAACCTTTTTCATGTGCAAGTGCATCTACTATATCTAATATTTTTTCCATTATTGTGTCCTTTTTTGGATAATCTCATAAAAACAATGATAATAATTTGGGGATTTTTATGAAGTATGAAAGTATAATGAAAAAGTGCTAAAAATCTGCTTTAATGAGTTTTTTAGCACAGATAAAGTATAATCCAAAATTATGCAATAGAAAATTAAGGATACTCAAGATGAATTTAAAATTCGCAAGAACAAATTTAAGTGCTAAACCTAAAAAGGTAGATGTAAAAAAGATAGAAGCTAGTGTTGAAAAAGAGGGGAGTGTTATCTACTATTTTGATAGAGAAAACTCTCATAAAGATTTGCTCGAACTTCAAGATTATTTTGAAGAAAAAGGTAAAAACTTTTATATGAGTGAAGTAAAATTTGGTCTTTCAGATAATGAGTATATGTACCAAGTACACATTCTTGATTAGATGCCCTCTCAAGCTGATAATGACGAAATATGAGTAAAAAAGTATTTATTGAGACTTTAGGTTGTGCTATGAATGAGCGTGACAGTGAGCATATGCTTGCTGAATTAAACAAAAAAGAGAACTACTCTGCAACAACAGATTTCAAGGAGGCAGATCTTATCCTCATCAATACCTGCTCAGTAAGAGAGAAGCCAGTTTCTAAGCTTTTTTCAGAACTTGGTGTCTTTAACAAAAGTAAAAAAGAAGACTCTAAGATAGGCGTATGTGGCTGTACAGCTTCACACTTAGGTGAGGAAATCATCAAGCGCGCACCTTATGTGGACTTTGTTTTGGGTGCAAGAAATGTATCTAAGATTACAGAAGTTTTACATAGGTCAAAAGCTGTTGAGGTAGATATTGATTACGATGAGAGTGAGTTTGCTTTTAGTGACTTTCGCTCCTCCACTTACAAAGCTTTTATCAATATCTCTATTGGGTGTGACAAGCAGTGTACCTATTGCATTGTTCCAAAAACTCGTGGTGAGGAGATAAGTATACCTCTTAATCTCATAGTAAATGAGGCTAGGCGTGCAACAAGCAAGGGAGCAAAAGAGATTTTTCTTCTTGGTCAAAATGTCAACAATTATGGTCGCCGTTTTTCTGGCAATCATGAAAAAGTAAACTTTACTAAGTTGCTTCAAGAGTTAAGTAAGATAAAAACTCTTGAGCGTATCCGATTTACTTCTCCACACCCTTTTCATATGGATGATGAGTTTATCGAAGAGTTCTCCTCAAATCCAAAAGTATGTAAGTCGATGCATATGCCTCTACAAAGTGGAAACACAAAAGTTCTCAAAGATATGAAACGCGGTTACTCTAAAGAGTGGTTTTTAGATCGTGTAAAAAAGCTTAGGTCTATGTGTCCTGATGTAAGTATATCTACGGATATTATTGTAGCTTTTCCAGGTGAAAGTGATCAAGAGTTTGAAGACACTATGGATGTGATGAGACAGGTGGAGTTTGATCAAGTATTTTCGTTTAAGTATTCTCCTCGTCCTGAGACTGAAGCAGAACACTTTACAGAGGTAGTAGCACCCGATATAGCTTCTGCTAGACTTACGCGTGTTCAAGAACTCCATACTGAGCATATCGACAAAAAAAACTCTACACAGATAGGGAATGTTTATAGAGTTTACTTTGAAGAACTTTTCAATGATGGTTATGTGAGTGGAAGAAGCGACAATAACATCGTTATTAAGATAAAAGGCTCAGATGAATATCTAGGTGAATTTAGAGATGTTCAAATTACTTCAATAGCAAGGACGGTACTTACTGGTGAAGTTATTAAGTAAAGAAAAAAAGCGTTATTTGACCCTCAAAATCCTCCCTACCATTGGTTGGCTTTTAATAAAATTTATTCATTTTACAAGTAAAAAAATATATCATGAACCAAAAGTAATTCCTAATGAACCATGTATTGTAGCTTTTTGGCATGGTGAATTACTGGTCGTTCCATTTGTATATTTGCATTTTAGAAAAAAAGTAAATATACAAGTATTGATTTCTGAGCATTTTGATGGAGATCTCATCGCTAAGACTATTGATAATTTTGGTTTTGATACTATTCGTGGTTCAAGTACACGCGGTGGAATAAAAGTGTTACTCCAAGCCATTAAAGAATTGAAAAATGGATTTGATTTGGGTATCACACCTGATGGTCCAAAAGGTCCTCGCCATGAAGTGCAAGATGGGATAGTTGTGATGGCTCAAAAAACTCAAGCGAAAATAATCTTAGTTGAGATAAAATCTACAAGTTATTGGATGTTGAAATCTTGGGATAAGTTTATAATACCAAAACCCTTTGGTACTTTAGAGTTTTTTGTCTCTGAACCTTTAGATGTGACTTCTCTGTCGCTGCAAGAAGCAAAAAAAACTATAAAAGAGGGGCTTTTAAAACATGAACGCTAAAGTTGTGATATCTATTTTTGCGATGCTCATGCTCATTATTATGAGTTTGTACTTTTATATAAATTCCTCTTATAAAAAATCAATTCAAGCAAAATACTATTATGAGATTGGTGACTACGAAGAGGCGTATTCTTTAGCAAAAGAGTCTTTTGGACTTGATCTTTACAATAGAATGGCAGCGACTATAATGGCTCAATCAACTACATCTCTCAAATATTTAAAATATATCAATCAAGGAAAAAAATATATTCATGATCTTGGTACCATAGCTGAGCATGAGAGTATCTCTGATGCAGATAAAGCAAAGATAAAATTAGTATGTGAGATTATGATTGATTCTTATGTAAAACTAGCACCTAGTGTGATTACTGATAAAGAATTAGTGAGTGAAGCTGCCCGCTACCATGCAAAATTTGAGAAACTTCTTGAAAAAGTTAATTCATAAAAAAATTGAAGATTTTTTACTTTACTTAGAAGAGCTGCGTGGGTATTCGTTGGCAACAATCACAACTTATGAAACAGCCTTAAAAGAGGCAATGTTGTATATAGAACTTACAGATGAAGAGGATGTCGTTTATTTTAATTTGATGCCTTATCGACTTCATATCAAAGATCTAAATCCTAAAACAATTAGTAAAAAGTTGAGTGCTATACGCTCCTTTGTAGAGTATCTAAACTCAGATGGTATGAGGGTGATGTTAAGCTCAGATGAGAGCATCAAGGTAGCCACAACACTTCCAAAGCCAATAGCGCATAAATACATCATGGAAGCTCTCGAATTGGCAGACGAGAGAGAGAAACTTATTGTAATTTTACTCTATACCTTGGGATTGCGAATTTCAGAACTGCAGATGCTAGAGTTAAAAGATATTTCAGATGAATGGGTACGAGTAATGGGCAAAGGCTCTAAACAAAGAGATATACCATTGATAGCATCTACAAAAAAATTGATAGAGAGTTATCTACATGAGAATTCACCAAAAATATATCTTTTAGAGGATAATGATGAACTTTTAAGCCAAAATGCACTAAGATATACTATTACTAAAGTATTTAAGAGAGTATCATTGAAAGTAACGCCACATCAGCTTCGGCACTCATTTGCAACAGAATTATTAAACTCTAACGCTCCAATTGCCGATGTTAGTGAACTATTGGGTCATGCTTCCATGGCAACGACGCAAATATATACAAAACTGGGAAGTGCATTGAAATTAAAAAATTATAATAAAGCACATCCTCTTGGCGGGGTAGAATAGTGTTTGGCAAATTAAAAACTTTTCTTTATACGCAAGTTTATATAAATATTCTTGTAGATATCAAAAAAACAACCATCTATGTTGAAGAGTTACATTTCAATGGTAAAAGTCAAAATCATGAAAAGATTTTTGACACTACTTCACAAGAAAAGATTTATCTCTATATAAAAAATATTGCAAAAAAAACTCCACTTCATTATATTTCTATTTTAGATAGCTCCTTAGAACAGGGGGCTACTCCAACTTGTAGCTCTCAAGATATGGCACAGTTTTGTGACTTAGGTGTTGCAAAGCATGTTTGTTATTCTAAGCAATGGGGATATTATACTTCTAAGTTAGATGTTCTAGAATATCAAAAAAAGTATGCTAAAATTGGTTTAGATTATATATTTTCCCCTTTTTTATTATTGAGTAATTTTTTCAAAGATAAGATTGATGAAGATTTATCTTTATATATTTTAGTGCAAAATGACTTCTTGTCTCTATGCGTTTTTAATCATTCAGAGTTAGTCTTTGCCCAACATCTTGATATGGACAATCAAAATGAGTTTCAAGATGACTTACTCATGGATGAGCATAGTGATGATGAAGATTTGTCATTAGATGATGTGGGGATTGATCTTGAAGATGTAAATGTGATAGATGATATAGACTCCCTTGATGATTTTGATGATATACAAGATTTAGATACTTTTGATGAGATGGATGAGTTTTCTGAAGATGAAAGCCAAGAGACAGAAGATGTTGCAGTAGTTGAGCCACCTCTGGATGAGGAGAGTAGTTTTGGTGAAAACTATCATAGATTTTCACTTATCCAGAGTGCTATTAAAGATTTTTATCTTGATGAGAAATTTGCAAGTGACTTTTTGCAAAAAGTATATATTGCTGATGCAATTGGGATAAATGATGAACTTAAGAAGTTCCTTGAAGAGGAGATGTATCTAAGCGTTGTTATCCGTAAAATAGACTTAGGTGTAGAACTCTCTAAGGCAGCAAAGGCAGAGGAAATATGAGATATAGTTATATAAAACCTAGAAAAAAAACTATCTTTACTCCAGAACTCAAATTGGTATTGACATTTTTTTCAATGACTCTTTTAATGCTAGGTTTAACTTATGGTTTTTTGCTCTATAAAGATAAAATGTTTTTTCAAGATAAAATGATGATTGCCAATAAAAAAGCAACACTTCAAGCCAATATAAAAGAGATGCAAGCCCAAATAGCTGTGATAGAAAAACAGAGCAATACTTCCGCGAAGATATTTACAAAAAATAGTGTTTTAAAAGATAGCATTAAAAATCTTTTTGATCTTGTTCCTCAGCGTATCACACTCTCAGAAGCGCATCTTCTTCACAATGGTTTAATACTCTATGGTATAACTCCAAATAAGGATGTATACAATTTTATGTTGCAAGCACCCTTGCGTTCTATATTTCATGAGACATATAGTAGTTTTTACCCTGCAAAGGGTGGTTGGTTGCGATTTGTCTCTACAAACTATACAAAAGATAAAACTGATGAGATCTTAAATACTGAGGATACGAGTAATGAATAATATAACTCGACAAAGCATATATATACTCATCTTATCAACTTTTTTATTGATTTTTGTGCTTACTTTCTCTTTTGTATGGTTGATCCCTCTGGGAAAAGAGTATAGAGAGCAAAGAACAAAACTCTCTTATGAAAATGCAGATCTGAGACGGTGGAAAAGTTTTGATACACAGACTTTTACGGCACTTAAAAATCTTCAATCCGATAATAGACATATTATTACTGCATTTCAAAATGGCTTTGATGAGAAAAGATTTATTAACAAGTATGCAAAACTTTTTAACTCTTTAACGCTATCTAAAACTACACAAAAAGATAATGTAGATATATTTGAGCTTTATGAGGTGACTACAAGTTCCCAGATTAGTTCACCTGCTACTTTTTATGATTTTTTAGATGAGATTAACAAGAGTGATTGGATAGTAGAGATTAATTTTCCTATAAAATTTAAAAGAGAAGGAGAGGTTATTAACTCCTCTTTTACTATGAAAGTTTATTGTAATGCACGAGAGTCTTCCAAGGACTCCAATACCTCTAAATTGCTAAAGAGATAAGCTCTTAACTTTGGTTCTATCTTTTTTAGTCGCATTTTTTCTTTGAATTTATCTGGTATTGTTTGTGTAATTTGTATGTAGGGTGCTATGAAAACAAGCTTTTTGTGCCAAGTGACGACATATCTTCTTGCTAAGATTACTGTAGTCTCTTTGTTCAAAAGTTCTCTCTCTTTTGCACTTATCATGAGACCT
>WFMY01000161.1 GCA_015488855.1 Helicobacteraceae bacterium | reverse complement strand
TCGTACTACATCATAATACACTTTTGAGCGTTTTATCATCGTATCTTTTGGTAATTTTACTCTAACACTGTAGATTTTAGCATGTTGGACTTTTTTAGATTTTTTAACTTTTATGTGCTTTGCTGAGATATATCTGTTAACATATTTTTTTACACTTTTTTGAGTAGGTGGTTTTTTAAACACTACTGTGGAGAGTATAGGTTGTTTATTTACTTTTGCACTGACCATACCATCTGGTTTTTTGATCTTAGCAAGTCGTTTTTCTAGTGGATCAGTATTTTGGACTGTTTTTGTGTCTATAGTAACGGCTTTAGCAAGAGCAATTTGTAGGTTTGCTTTAGCTTCTTTAGCAGATTTTGCTACCGTTTGTACCGTAATATATTGATTTTCAAAGTCAACATCTGAACGAGTTTTTTTATCTTTAGAGTAAGACACCCAATCTTTTTTAGAAGAGAGTTTAGGCTCTTCCCAGATAGCACCAATCTCTTTTTTATAATCCTTAAAGGCTTTCTCTTGAGCTTTTTTATAGGCCTTAAACCCCTCCTCTTGAGACTTTTTAAAACTGTTAAAGCCTTTCATTTGATCATTCATAAATTGAGACGAATCAGCTGCAAAAATAGAGGATATTATAGAAAGTGTCAGTAGAATTTTTTTAACCATTATTAACCTTTGGTGTATTGTATTAGTGAAATTCTATCTTAGTTTTCTAAAAGCTACCTTTAGTATCTGCATCTGTAAAATGTCCCCATTTAAGTTTACTACCACCAAGGATGTGAAAATGTAGGTGTTTGACCTCTTGTCCTCCGTTGTCCCCTATATTTGTTATAACTCTATAGCCACTTTTATCAATATTTACTTTTTTCACAAGTTTTTGAATAAAGCTAGTAGCACTAGCCATCATATCTGGGCCTACTTCATTAAAACTATCTACATGATTTTTTGGAATGACTAGTAGATGCACTGGTGCTTTGGGGTTGATGTCATGAAATGCTAAAAAATTCTCATCTTCTAACTCTTTATTTGAAGGTATATCCCCTTCGATTATTTTACAAAATAAACACATATTTTTCCTTTGAAATTTGATTATAGCATATATAAAAGCTATCTGTAAATATATTTTGCTATAATCTTCTTTAAAATTTAAACGAACGGGTGAGACTATTGAAAAAATGGTATGACGCGATAAACAACGCTACAAGTGTTGACGCAATAGAAGAGATACGGATCTCAATATTTGGAAAAAAAGGAATCTTAGCAGTTGCATTTGCAAAGATGAAAGATGCTCCAAATGAAGAGAAATCAAAAATAGCTAAAGAGTTAAATACTCAAAAAAGCACATTGATGCATGAGCTTACATCTAAAAAGATGGAGTTGCAAACTAAAGAGTTAGAATTGGCAATGAAAGAAGAAGGACTTGATGTCTCTTTATTTAGTGCATCTAGTGGAGTTGGTGCATTGCACCCTGTGATGGAAACGATGGATAGGATTGTAGAATACTTTGCATCCCTGAACTTTGCAGTAAAAACAGGGAAGATGGTGGAGGATGATTTTCATAACTTTGAAGCACTTAACCTTCCAAAATACCATCCAGCAAGAGATATGCAAGATACTTTTTATTTTAAAGACGAGATGCTCTTGCGTACACACACATCACCAGTTCAGATTCGTACTATGTTGGCACAAAAACCACCGATTCGTATGATAGCTCCGGGTACTGTTTTTCGTCGTGATTATGACTTGACGCATACGCCGATGTTTCATCAGATAGAGGGTCTTTTAGTCGATAAAAAAGGTAAAGTCTCTTTTGCAAACTTGAAGTTTATTCTTGAAGATTTTTTAAAATATATGTTTGGAGAGGTTGAAGTACGATTTCGTCCCTCTTTTTTCCCTTTTACGGAACCTTCAGCTGAGGCAGATATCTCATGTGTTTTTTGTAAGGGTGATGGTTGTCGTGTATGCTCACATACCGGCTGGCTTGAAGTTCTTGGTTGTGGCATCGTTGATCCAAATGTTTTTGAAGCGGTAAAGTACAAAAATGTAAGTGGTTACGCCTTTGGTCTTGGTGTTGAGCGTTTTGCGATGTTGATTCACCAGATAGGTGATCTTCGTTCACTTTTTGAGGGTGATATAAAGCTATTGGAGCAATTTAGATGATAGTAACTAGAAGTTGGTTAAATGAATGGATAGATTTAGAGGGGATAACTACAAAAGATTTATGTAAAACTTTTAATTCTATTGGTTTAGAAGTAGATAGACTCAAGTCCTATGATATTCCTAAAAAGATAGTTTTTGGTAAAGTTTTGGAGTGTGAAAAGCACTCAGATGCAGATAAGCTTAATGTATGTAAAGTAGATATTGGCACAAGTATTCGTCAAATAGTATGTGGTGCTTCAAATGTAAGAGCGGGTTTAAGTGTAGTTGTAGCTACTATTGGTGCAGTTATGCCAAGTGGACTTACTATTAAACCAGTGAAACTTCGTGGAGTTGAATCTGAGGGAATGATATGCTCAGCTAGTGAGATAGGACTTCCTGACTTTATGGATGGTATCATCGAGTTAGATGAGTCTGTCCAAAAAGTCAAACTTGGAGATGAAGTAAAAGGCCATCCTCTCTTTGGCGATGATCTCATAGAGATAGAACTTACTGCAAATAGAGGAGATTGCCTAAGTATCCGTGGTGTAGCACGAGACTTGAGTGCAGCATATAACCGTCCACTTAAAGATGCAATTGTCAATACAAATGAAGATAAACGCATCGGGATTGGAAGGATATTAAATCTTTCTCACGACAGAAATTACCATGTCAATCTTCGATATAAAGCTGTTGATTTGAAAAATCTTATTTTACCTTTTATGGTGAAGTTAAGACTCTCTCAGATAGAAGAAACAAGAGAATCGGATATTCTCTCATTGATGCTCTATTCTACACATAGTAGTGGAGTGATTTTAAGAGCGTATGAGCATAGCTTCTTTAAAAAGGAGAATGAGACTGTGGCTAAGATAGATTTAGCTGAATGTGGACAAGGTTTTGCTTGTATCTATTCAACAGACAAGCAAAAAGCTTCAACGGTAGGTATCATTCAAGAAGATGCTTCACTTGTAGATGCTGATGAGGGTATTATCCTTATAGAAGCGAGTTATATTCCACCTGAAATCATCTCAAGACAGATGCAAGAATCAAAGGTAAAATCGGGACCACTTTATTATAAAACATCCCGTGGTAGTGAACCAGAACTTAATCGAGGTCTTGATTATTGTATGAAAATGTTAGAGATAAATTCAGCATCTGATATCTATGGTGGAGTTATTGAACTGTGTGATAAATATGAAAATGTAGTTGTAAGTATCACAAAAGATGAGATTGATGAGATTATAGGGTATAGCATTGATAAGGTAAAGATTACAAAGATACTTAAAAATCTTGGATTTGATACATCGAAATCTCAAGGAGACTCTTTTGTTATCTCAGTTCCAAGATACCGTCACGATATTAAAAATAAACAAGATATTATTGAAGAGATTGTTCGTTTAATAGGGATAGACAACATCCCTTCAAAACCTTTTGAATTTCAAGAGGCAAATCGTCTTGGGGATGATTATTTTTGGTATAAAAAGCGTAAAACATACAGATATAAAGCTGTAAATACAGGATTTTTTGAGTCTATCCATTTTGTTTTTGATGAAAAAAAGATTCTTAGTTCTTATGGGTTTGAGACTTTAGTAGAGCAAAAAGATCTGCTCAATCCTATTGTAAATACTTTAGATACTTTAAGACCAACGCTTCTAACAGGTATGCTTAAGGCTGCTTCACTTAATGTTAAAAATGGATACTCTTGCATAAAATTATTTGAGATAGGTTCTGTTTTTGATAAAGAGCGTGATGAAAGTGTAAAAATGACTATGCTTGCAAGTGGTACACAAACAGTTGATTCATTAGTAAATTCTGGAAAACCTCCAAAGGTTGATTTTGCTTACTTTGTTCAGAAAGTGACCGATATTATTGGTAAATTTGATTTAGTTGAAACGCAAACAATGCATCAGTTATCACATACTTATCAATCCGCAAGCGTTGTACACTCTGGTATTGTTATTGGGGAGCTGTTTCGACTTCATCCTTTGGTGCAAGATGATTATGATCTGGATGTAACATACCTTTGTGAACTAGATTTTGATAAACTTCCTTGTCAATTAAAAATAGCCAAAGAAAGCTCAAAATACCAAGCTTCACAAAGAGATCTTAGTGTCATTACGCCAAAGTCTATGAGATATACCCAGATAAAAGCAATCATAGATGAAGTAAAAACTGCTGAGATAGTAAGTTTTAAACCAGTAGATATTTATAGTGATGAAAAATTGAATGATGAGATGAGTTTGACAATCCGTTTTACACTTCAAAGAGATGATAGAACACTAGAAGAGGATGATATTACAAACTCTATGAACAATATCTTAGAAGCACTTAAAACAAAACTAGATATAGGTCTTAGATAGGCATGAGTTTAGTTACTATCATCCCTGCGAAAAGTTTTTCATTGGA
>WFMY01000160.1 GCA_015488855.1 Helicobacteraceae bacterium | reverse complement strand
ATTTTGGCATTTTTATAGGGATAATTTTTGGACTGATGGTCTATAACTTTTATCTCTACTTTGCATTGAGATATAGACAGTACCTTTACTACTCTTTGTTTGTTCTCTTTACTTCTCTATACTTCATGACACATACAGGAGCAATGTTAGAATTTTTCCCCATACAAGATGCTTACTATCGCTACCTCTACTACTCCTATTTTCCTATGGGGGTGTTTTTTATCCTTTTTTTACAAAATATTTTACATACAAAAAAGTTTATGCCAAATATAGATAAGATTTTAACTTTGGTCATCTTGATTACTATTGTTGATTTTATCTACTATACGTTTTTCTCTGACATTATCACTTACCAGCCTAAAACACACTACATTATACTCAGTGTAGCCCTAGTGCTTCCATTCTTTTACTTCTGGGCTATTTACAAAAAAGTACCTCTTATATACTTGTTTTTACTTGCATCTTTGCCTAAGGATCTTATGATCTTTTCGTCAGAGTTTGTTTTTTTCGGATGGTCTGATTTTAGTTATTTTAACCGATATGGTTATGGCTATGCTCTACTTTATGAGATGATTGCTTACTCTATCCTTATATCCTACTACATCAAAAATATACAAGATGAAAACACCCTCCAAAAACTACTCTTAAGTCAAAAAGAGAAACAGGCATCTTTGGGAGAACTGCTCATCTACATTACCCATCAGTGGAGAGCGCCTCTAGCTTCATTATCATCTACCTTAATGCTTCAAAAAGCAAAACTCAAAAACAATATACCTATAACAGAAACTCAGATAAAACAAGATATAGAAGAAAATCAAAAATCGATACAATTTATGTCTGATACCATCACAAACTTTAGCTCTTTTTATAATCCTGTGAAAAAATATACAAATTTCACTCTCTCAAATGCTATCAATACAATAGTACACATTGTTGAGAAAGATTTACTAAGCCATCATATAGATCTTATTGTCAAAGGAGATACAAAACTAGAGTTTTATGGCATAGAAAATGACATATCCCAAATCATATTAGTATTGATCTCAAATGCAAAAGATATTTTCATACAAAGAGGCATCAAAAATGCAAAAATAGAGATAGAGTTTTACAAAAAAGATGATGATATTGTTATAGATATTATAGATAATGCAGGAGGGATTCAGATGAAGCCCCTCAGTAAAATATTTGAACCTTTTTCGAGTAATAAAACAAATACACAATCTGGTATAGGTCTCTATATGGCTAAAAATATTTTAGACTCTTATAACTCTAGCATAAGTGTAACAAATGAAAACAATGGTGCTAAATTTAGCATTGTACTAAAAGGAAAATAGATGGATAATCTCAAAAAATACAATATATTGCTCTTGGATGATGAGGTAGAGTTTGCAAACTCTCTTCTAAAGACACTGCAAATCTACTTTAACAATGCCTACTTTTCTACAACTATCAAAGAGGCTTGGAAGACACTTGATGATGAAAAAGTTGATCTCATAATGAGTGATATCCATCTTAAAAAGGAGAATGGACTTGACTTTATTACTCAGGTTCAAGAGAGATACAAGAGTATTCCTGTTATCATGATTTCTGGTTTTGATAACAAAGATTTTTTAATGCGATCTATAAAACTCCAAGTTGTTGATTATATCCTCAAACCTTTTAACCTAGAAGATCTTGAGAAAGCTCTACAGCGCTCTTTAGAGCATCTTCAACCTACACAAAAGAGCATCTATAAGATAAGAGATGAAGTATATTTTGATACAGGTAAAAAAGTGATCTTTGAGTATAAAAAAGAGATAGCTCTCACAGCCAAAGAGTATCTATTTTTAAAACTACTTTTTAGTAAAGATGAGCTTCTCTTTACGAGAGAGATGATAGAGGAGGCAGTGTATCCAGAAGAGACTATGAGCAATGCTGCCCTGAAAAATCTGTTATTTAGGATACGAAAAAAGTTAGGGAAAGATTTCATTGTTACCGTCCCTGAACTTGGCTATAAGTTTATACCTCTTGCATCTTCCTAACACTTTTTAAAAGTATATTCTTAGGGGTAAAGGGTATCATCTTTAGCATGATTTTCTGTCCAAATGTAAGTCCAGAAATGAGATCAAGATCACCTCTCATCATCCCATCATATCCATCTTGTGCTACACTTCTTGCACTCACAGGTTTATTGAAAAGTGAGGTTTTATCCATGCCTGAGACAGCACCAAATTCACTCTCAGTTGCACCAGGCATAAGATTTGTAACTGTAACATCTGTATCATGAAGTTCTTGGGCTAATGCATTACTAAAAAATGTCACATAAGCTTTTGTTGCATAGTAAACTGCTTGGAGTGGGCCAGGCATAAGACTTGCAGTAGATGATGTGTTTAAAATTTTACCACTATTTTGTTTCACCATCTCTGGTAAAAATAGATGCGTTAGCTCAGTAAGTGCTGTTATATTAAGATTTATCATCTCTATCTGTCTTTGCAAAGGGAGTTCATAAAATTTACCAAGTAAACCAAAACCTGCATTGTTCATCAGGTAGTCAACCTTAAGACTCTTAGCTCGAACTTCATCATAAAGTTCTTGTGCAGCACCTGTGACACTTAAATCTTTAGATATTATTGTT
>WFMY01000159.1 GCA_015488855.1 Helicobacteraceae bacterium | reverse complement strand
ATTATTTTTTTCATAAAAGTATTCATACTCTCTTCTTTTTTTATATAAATAAGTATAGCAGAAATTTGTTACGCATTTAACAATAAAAAATCGCTATTTATGCATCTTTAAGCTCTTCAATATCTGTGCCCTTAGGTGTAAACTGCATAAACAAAGGTTGTGTGGTGATGTTCGCTCATGATTATCTTCCTACATTTTTATTGACTATGTCACTCCGAGAGCCTATCTGCTCTATGTTGAACTTATAGTTATAGTTTTTTAGCGGAGTGATTTTGAGAAGTTTTTTTGGTTCCGTGTTTATCATGTACTGCATCGCACTAAAGGCTAGTGCCTCAACTTCATCTATATCTTTTGGTGTCACTCTTTTGTGCTGTTTTCTTTTGTCTTTTATCTCTTTTTCTTTAGCTTTGAGTTTTTTTAGGAAGCTTTTATCTGCTAGGGAGACTTGATATGCTTTGCCAGTTGAAATTTTTTGCACAATAAAATTGCCACCTAAAGAGTTATTGAGTGAGAGTGTGCGGTGGTTGATGCGAGCCCCACTCATAAGTGCGGAGGTATCTACTAAACAGGGGGAGTTCTTCGTTACAACGCGCAGATCTGTTCTATCGACAATGCCGTCACTAAAGAGTTTTGGCAGAGTGTTTGCAAGTTCAACATAGGCAAGCACTAAACCATCACAAAGATGTCCATGTGCACGAGCGAGTGTTTTTATGTCAAGCTTTTTTGCATGGAGGTTGTATCTTCCCATAGCACTATCTGTGTCTTTTACAAGGATAGGCTTTGCATTTGGAGCATTTTTGACACTCTTTTCATAAAAAGCATCATCGATATTAAGTGTTGTACTCTCATGTGCTAAGAGTAAAAATGGTGTTGTTAGTAGCGTTACAAAAAGAAGTTTCATATCTGCAACCTTACGCTAAAAATTCTTGAATTTCGTGGACTTCTAAGACTCGTCCTGTACTTTTTACTTCTCCATTTATAACAAGAGCTGGAGTAGTTGTAACGCCATAAGCAATTATCTTTTGAATATCTTCAACTTTGATAATAACATACTCACCCTCCAAATCTTTTACAGCCTCTTTTACCGCATCTTCAAGCATTTTGCACTTCTTGCATCCTGTTCCAAGGACTTCTATCTTTGTAGCTCCATCATCACTACAGCACTCAGATCCATCACTACAACAAGCACTTTCTTGTGCTTTTGTTGTTGACCATGCAGTTTGTGGAACAGGTGTACAGCATGATGCGTTTGCATCTTCTGGAGTCGTACAACATGCAGACTCTTTACTATCAGTTGGAGTTGCACAACATCCTGAAGCAGGGTCACAAGTCCCCATCTTCATCTCTAAGGGACACCAGTTGATAATACCTGTGAGTAATGGTAAAACACCTAAGTAAAACCATGCGTTATGGGTGTAAAGACCATACCCTACAAGTGCTAACCCGATTACTATTCTAACTATTCTATTTGTTGCCATTTTCTTTCCTTTATTTTAATATATAATTGAAGAGATATCCGATACAGATAATACCAAATCCTACGATACCAAAAAATGTTGCTATGAGTTTTGTATGCAAGATTTTTTTCAGTATCATCGCTTCTGGTAAGCTCAGTGCTGTTACTGCCATCATAAATGAAAGAGCCGTTCCTAAAAGCATACCTTTTTGTGTGAGTACCTCTACAAGAGGCATAACGCCTGCTGCATTGGAGTACATAGGTATCCCCATAACAACTGCAACTAAAACAGCAAAAGGATTATCCGCTCCTGCATACTGCGCTATAAATGTAGCTGGAATATAACCATGGATGATAGCACCAACACCTACGCCGAGGAGCACATAGAGATAAATCTGTTTGAAAATATCACTTGTATATTCATACGCTTCTTTTGTTCTTTCTCTCATGGTTAAAGAGATTTTTACCTCTTTTAGCTCACCCTCCATAGGTTTAACATCCATTAAAACATACTTCTCCATACCAAACTTGCCGATGACAAATCCACCAACAATGGCAACTAAAAGACCAAATCCTATGTAGATAGCGGTAACTTTCCAGCCAAAGAGCCCAAAGAGTAGGGCTATGGCTATCTCATTGTTCATAGGCGAACTGATGAGAAAGGAAAATGTCACACCTATGGGAATACGAGCCTGAATAAAGCCTAAAAACAGAGGGATAGCTGAACAACTACAAAAAGGGGTGATAATCCCAAAAAGTGCAGCGAGTACATTTCCGTAGAGTTCAGACTTGCCTTGAAGATGCGCACGAACATACTCTGTATTGAAATGTGTTCTAAGGTAAGAAACCACAAAGATAATAGTAATGAGTAAAAACCATATCTTGATAGTATCATAGATGAAAAAGTTGATGCTCTCACCAAGATGCCCACTTAAACCCAAGAGATTAAATATAAAATAATTTACAAATTCCTTCCACATAATGATTACTTAGTAATGTATGCTAAAACTTCATTAACAGAGAGAACTTTACCCGTACTTACAACTTCCCCATTGACAACAAGCCCAGGAGTACTTACCACTTGATACTCCATGATCTTCATAATGTCTTCTACTTTTTCAAGTTGGACAAACTTGCCACTCTTAGCGATAGCTTGTTTAACTATCATCTCTAACTCTATACATTTTTTGCATCCTGTGCCTAACACTTCTATTTTCATAACTATAGCTCCTTATAATTTTTCTTTAGTTTAAAGAGTATACCATATTCTAGATAATATATCAACATATATTGATATATTGATTTACATTATAGAAGATTGTATTCATCTAAATAAATAAAAAAGAAAGAACAACAAAAGTAAATAATAAGAGATTTTTATTTTATGAAAAATTTGATGTAATAGAGGGATAAGAGCTAATACTCTTATCCCTTTTTATAAGTGGACATTGACACAGATTTTAAAAAAGTTTAACAAGTTTATCTGTCATCTCAAGTGCAAAATCTGGGGGCATATGCCCTTTGTTGTAGTAAAGGTAGCTATCAAATCCCCACTTCATCATCTTACTCATTGGAGAGTATGTCGCTTTGTCTGTTGGACCACCATAGAGATTGTCAGAGACTATGAGTGTTGCATTATGTCCACCCATATTCATGATACAAAAGACCTCTAGGTCATGTGGCGGTATTGTAACATCTTCGCCTAACTCTTTGAGTAGGGAGGCTGCTGCTATGCCTGCTTGGATGATGGCGATATGTCCAAGTTTTGGTTGGGCAAGGGCAGTGAGGTCACCCGCTGCGAAAATATTTGCATAGTCAAGGTGACGCATCGTTGTATCTGTTGGGATGAAGCCTTTTTCATCGCCTATCTTTGAGTTTTTTGTTACTTCAGGTGCAGAGTATGGTGGGATGATGATGGCTAAATCACATGGCATTTTAGTACCATCCTCAAAAGCGATAAAATCTTTTCCTATCTCAGAGAGCACTTTGTTGTTTGAAAGAGTAAGCCCTCTCTCTTGCATATATTTTCCAACGACTTCACGCGGTGCATCCCCTACATCTTCAAAGAAAATTTCACCTGGAGTAAAGACATCTATCTTAAAGTCATCTAAACGAGTGAGGTTTTTATCTTTTGTGAGATAAAAATCGAGCATAAACATGATCTCGCCAATAGGTCCCTCACATGGTGCTAGAAGTGGTGGTGCATCTACACGAGTCCCCCAAGTGCTTTTTGCAGCACCTGTGACAACTTTACCACCCTCAAATGTTTTCACTCTCTCCCAAAGCTTTTGTGCTTGCGTATCATCACAAACAGAGTAACCAAACTCTCTAAAACCTTTAATGGCATCATAATCCTTGATGGCTCCAAGTGTTACAAAAAGATAGTCATACTCTACCTTAACACCGCTTGAGAGTCTCAAAGAGTTGTTATCTGCATCTATCTCAGAGACTTCACTTTGGATAAATGTTGCCCCTTTTGATGCAAGTGTATGCTCAAGTTCTACTAAAGAGTGAGAGAGTGGCGCACCCTCAAAAGCTACCTCTGGAAGGGATGGCTTTAAAAGAGAGTGAGAGCGTTTATCTATCACTGTTACATCTATCTTTTTACCAATAAGATGGCGAATCTTATAAAATATATGCAGACCTGCAAATCCTGCTCCTATGATTACTATCTTTTTCATCTCTTAACTCTCAAATGTATCAAATGCAGCTTTTGCATTTCCCATGACAGAACTTCCCTGTGCATGTTTGACTATCTTAACTAGGTAAGCGAGTTCTTCTTTTTTGATGCCCATCTTTTTAAGCATACGAGTTTGTTCCATAATGCACTCTTGACTTCCTAAAGTGATAGAAGCTGAAAGCGCAATCATCATAGAAGTTTTTGGATCAAAGGGATTTTGCTCATCTTGAACACTGAACTTACTACTCATAGCTTGTTCTACTAAAAAACGAGGGTCAATCGCCTTTGCACTATTGAGTGACTGTGGGAGAGATCCCATCTTCTCAATCATCATTGCTTCAACTTGTTCTGGTGT
>WFMY01000158.1 GCA_015488855.1 Helicobacteraceae bacterium | reverse complement strand
ATACCCATCCTGCAATTATAAAAATGTTAGAGAAATATGATCTCTCTACATCTGAGAGTACTTATGAAGCCTTACGTGAGATTCTACAAGAGATTGTATTGCTAGGATTATATCGCGCTCAGTTTTTTGAGCATGCAGTCTTTTACGGTGGTACTGCACTACGCATCTTGCATGGACTTGATCGATTTTCAGAGGATTTAGATTTTTCTCTGCTACAGGTAAATCCAGATTTTGATCTTAGGCACTATGAAGATGCAGTCGTTGAAGCTCTTCACTCTTTTGGATTTGAAGTATCCATACAAATCAAGCAAAAAGAAAATGATGTTAAGTCTGCATTTGTCAAAGGAGATACAATGCAGCACTTACTTAATATAAAAGCCCCACAGAAAGTTATAGACACATTTGGCAAAGGTAAATTAGTAAAAATAAAGATTGAAGTTGACACAAATCCACCATTAGAATTTCAAAGTGAAAAAATAACTCTATTAACTCCATCTCCTTTTATAGTTAACACAATGACACTTCCATCTCTCTTTGCAGGTAAGATGCATGCCCTACTCTGTAGAAATTGGGCTAATAGACCAAAAGGTAGAGACTGGTACGATTTTGTTTGGTATATAACTCAAGGTTACTCCTTAGACCTAAAGCACTTGAATGCACGTCTGCAACAAAACTGTCCTTGGCAGACTAAAGAGCAATCTTCAATAAAATCAAATACTACTATAGAGGATATTAATGAGTATTTAGCCAAACGTATTAATACTTTGGATATTTCAGCAGCCAAGAGGGATATTGAAGGATTCATTTCTGATCGTAGAGTATTAGATATTTGGAGTCGTGATTTTTTTCTTAGTTTAATACCTAGTATAAAATGGATGTGATTATTTTAATTACTTACTTTAAGTTAGTGGGAACAAATATTATTGTCATAAATCAATAAAGGTACAAAAGCGGACATAGAAACTATATATTAAGATATTTTATGTTGCAATACTTCGTTTTTTAATACCTGTTGAGCAAAAGCATTTAAAGGAGACTCCAGTGTTAAGTGCTTCTTGATATGTTTTTTGAACAGTCCTGTTTAAATAAGAATATTGTATTAAGTGGTTTGTTTTTCTAGGGAAATTATATTTCAAAACTTTTCATTTTAATGTTTGCCCCATATTCACTTTCATTTGGATAACCAAAAGGATTACATAAAAACTTAACATCTTCCATCTCATATTCTATGGCATCATGTGTGTGACCAAATACCCAATATTTCATAGAACCATTTTTATAAAATCTACTGCCATCAAATGTGAAAAATGTGCTAATTGGACTATTGCGATATTTTTCATGAATATGCTCTTTATCAATTGATGGATTGACATGAGTAATCATTACATCACAGTTTTCATATATGTTTTCAAGCTTGTGCATCTCTATCTTAGTTATAGCATCAAACCTACTAATCCCTTTGATAAGTCTACTATCATTCATATTTCCATTCCATAATAAATTAATATGATTATTATCAAATTGTGTAAAATATTTTTTGACATAATTTCCATCATACCAGCTATCTGCTCCACCAAATTTAATCCCTTCTATGTCAATAACTTCACCATCTAAACAATACATGTTTTTCTCTTTGTTTATGAGATCTCGCATGTGTTTAACTCGTTTAAATGAGTCAGTTTCAAAGGTGTATTTTGCCTCACTGTTAACTAGATAATAGTCATGATTTCCAAGTACACAAACAATATGTTTATAAAACTCTTTTTGCAAGATTTTCAGGATTTCTATATTTTGTTCATTGTAGTGACCAATATCGCCAGCTATAATTAAAACATCTCCAATCTCTCTCGTCGCATTATCAGTAAAAATCTGTCCAAACAAAGATATGATATTTTCACTTATAGTTAAATGTGGCTTGAAATAAAAATCAAGATGTAAATCACTTAAAATATCAATTTTCATACATAGCTCTTTGCTCTTTCAAATTAAAGCATTCAAACATTATTTGACAGTAAACCCAAAATTGAATCTTTTGTATTACTCATCACCTGTTGCATTCCTTGGGTTTTTTAAAGATACTTCCATAGTTTCTAATATATCCCATCTGTCATATTCAGAAGATAGTCCTGTTATATAACCGATTTTATTGTGTTTTGAATTGTTAATAAAAAAAATTTCTTGTAAATGCTCTACAAGATGATTAAAGGCTTGGTATTCATTCATATTTGTATCATCTGATGGATATGCATCTTTTTCTTGAATAACAATTTTTCGTTCAATGATCTCTTCATCGTAAAATTCTTTTGGTAAAACAACAATATATCCATTATCCACTTTTTCTATTTCTATTTTCATAATGTTTCTCCAATTTTCTCATCCTCAAATATATTTAGTACCTATTGTTTTCAATAAAACAGATAATAACCCTATCTAAATTTCGTTATTTCGTTATTTTAACAATACATCTTTATATTGCTGAGGCTCTTCTTGAGTTATAGTGCCATCAGGAAGTTGAAAAAAACTTTGCCCATTTTTACTATAAACATTAGCAATACCATTTTTGAGATTTTGTTCTTGAGCTGCTTTAGTCGCGTTTGCGGCTATTTTTAAAACCATTAGTTCAAATTCACTCATAATCTATGTCCTTTAAAAAATTATTATATGTTGCTTCATCTATTATCATATTATTATTTGCAATTAATTCAAATTTGTCATCACCATTATAAAAAAGGCTCCACTCATCCACAAGATCTTTATATAAAATGATAAATAGTCGTTTACTTCGAGTATATCTTCGCAGGATGTCCACTTCAGGTACATTATGTCCACCTGCTAAAACTCTATTTTTAACTCTTAAAATATTTTCTAAATTATTATCAAGATATAAGTAGACTAATGAAACTAGAAATCCTGCTTTGTGTGCTTTATGAATTACTTTTTCAAGATACTTGCCTGATAAAGTTGTTTCAAGTATGAATGAGCTATTTTCAGAAAGCTTTTTATTTACTCTTTGAAAAAAAACCTTACCCGCCGTAATCTTATACTTTTGAATATCATTAGGATCATACTCTTTTGCTATTTCATCAGCATTAATAAAATCTAAACATTTAAGAAGTGCAAAGTTTAAAGCAAAAGTTGTCTTACCACTGCCATTCGCACCTGCTATTATATAAAGTGTCTTTCGATCAAAAGTATCTTTCATATATTTATTATACTACACTTTAACTTATTCTGAATTTTTAGCTAATATTGACCCTTCATTTGGAAAGGCACTATTATGAGTGAAATCATACTAATTTGATTACTTGGGACGACCAATGGCTGGAGACTTAAGTACATTAACATCCCCTTATACTGGTACTAATGTAAGTTTAGTTCAGACAAATGATTGTAATGTTGTTTTAACAAATGGTAGTGAAACAGCCAGTATAAATATAACTCCTGAAACTGGATATGCAGCAATTACATTTTAAATATTAATTCTTGCTTCCCTAAATCGGACCCATTAAATAATTAAAAAGTATTATTTAACCACCTACTACTTATATTCTATTGCTGTCTGAAGAGATCTTATTATTAATTTGACTTCATCTCATCTAGAATCTGATTAAATTTCTACATTGCTTTTATATCAAACTTTATCATACTTCTCTAGTTCTCAAGCAGTCTTTTACGAGCACGACTAAAAATATATTGTGCATCCTCAGTAGTTAAATCCTTATCACCGACT
>WFMY01000157.1 GCA_015488855.1 Helicobacteraceae bacterium | reverse complement strand
GTTGCAACCAAGTTAAGCAAAGAGTATGACATAATTATATTTGGTGGACCAAACGAAGATGAGATAGCTACAGACATAGAAAAGATATTGATCTCAAATGGGGTTAGCAACTATAGAAATTTAGCTGCAAAGACTACAGTCGAAGAGTTGTTTGAGGGTATTGCTTCTCTTGATCTGTTTGTCACAAACGACTCAGGACCTATGCATCTAGCTGCAGCGTATCAAGTGCCAACTGTTAGTATATTTGGACCAACTCGTTATACCGAAACAAACCAATGGATGAATGAAAAAGGTATCATAGTGACAAAAGACTTAGAGTGTGCACCATGTATGAAGCGTGTGTGTCCACTAGGGCATCATGACTGTATGAAGTTAGTAACCGCACAAGATGTATTAGATAAAATTAAGGAAATCACTTGAGAAATCAACCAAAATATAAATTTTTAAAAAATACAACATATGCCCTAAACGGTTTAAAAGATGTTATAAAACATGAGACATCCTTTAAGATAGAGCTATTTTTAGCAATATTTTTAATACCAATGATTTTGACAATAGATTTAACTCTTACATATAAATTATTTATGTGGATATCTTTGATGGGTGTACTTATTGCGGAGGTTATCAACTCTGCCATCGAGAGAGTGGTTGATCTTGTTACCTTAGAGCATCATCCTATGGCAGGAAGAGCTAAAGATGTTGGTAGCACTATAGTTTTTTTAAGTATTACTTTATTTGCTATAGTGTGGGGGAGTATATTGTTTAGTTAGGCTTTATACTCCACACATTTTGAAAGTTTTGAACTACTCAGTGAGCTCTGTAAGGATATTTTTTAGCATGGATTGAGTTTTATGCACCTCTTTTACTGCATTTGCATCTTTGATATCAAGATCTGTTATCCAGTTATCTATAGATGGGTACATGATATGCATAGCATCTTCACCTTTTTTCTTGTAAATCACAACGGAAAATGGAGCATAAGCCCCTGCTTCTGGATGATTCTTAGAAACTGGGAAAATTGCATTAAATCGTATAATCGAGTAAGTATCAAATGCATCATAATCAGGATGTTTAAAGCTATATTTTTTAGGTATTAGGTATCCTACAGGACCTAGTTCGCCCTCAAATTCTTCTTCAAAACTTTTAATTGCCTCAGCATAAGTATCACCATCTTCTAGTTCAACTTCCATGGCAAACTTAGTAATTGAGACTTTAGCCTTTGGATTATGTTTTACACTGAGGTACTTGCCATGTACAAGCGCTTTATGCAGAGCTTCATCTACTAGTTTTGCATACGCCATTAAATCTGGGTTATTTAGTGGAATCTTTGTTAACCTAGCCATCCCTGCCAAAGATAATGTCGATACATTAATGCTATTGTTTTTGCCTGAATAAATAGACATTGAAAGTGGAGTAATTATTCCGACACTTGGATATTTACCCATAAGTTTCTTGACTAATTTTTCATTTGTGAAGATTGCTAAGTTATATTTTTTGTGGTAAACCTTACCAAATCTTTTTGAGAAGATAGAGTTCATATCATTGTTGACATCTACTATCACCCCGGTATCGTTAAATGCTTTTTGGATTGTTTTTGCATTGATTTTACCATTGGTATTATCTGCACTAAATATTTGAAGATTTTGAGCTTTGGCGAAACATTCACTCGCACCCAAGACTAAAAATAGCGTTAAAAAAAACATAGAATTTTTTTTCATTGTTGTCCTTTAAATTTAGATAGTATTATTGTATATTATATTAGCTTTGAGTTACATTGACAAAAAATACTAAACAAAGTATAATATATAACAGTTGAAGATAAAGTGAAATGAAAATGATTTTAAAATATTTTGTATTAATTTTATTGAGTGTAACTCATCTGTTTGCTATGGTAGATATAAACAATGCAAGTTCAAGTGAACTCTTAGAGCTTAATGGCATCGGAAAAGCTAAGGCACAAAAAATCATCACATACAGAGAAAGTCATGAATGTTTTAAAAGTATGGATGAGCTCTCTCGAGTCGATGGCATTAGCAAATCCATAGTCTCCAATAATCGAAATATTTTAAGCATTGGCTTTTGTAAAAAAAATATCAAAAAAGATAATTTTACTCCAGCATCCATCACAGATATTTTATTTGACCCTGTAAATTTAGTTTTTGTTGTGATTATATTTATCCTTGCGATTATCGACCAAGTTGCTAAAAAAGATTTAAAAAGTCAGATAGTAAGCATCGGTGTGCTTGGAACATTCGTGGGTATATTTATGGGTTTGCAAAGTTTTAATCCCCAAGATATCATCAACAGTGTAAACGATATATTGTTAGGACTTAAAACTGCCTTTTTTACTTCCATCGTTGGTATGAGTGTAGCAACCTTGCTGAGTATATTTGAGATACTAAAGGGTGACTCTGAAGACAAATAATGTATGGATGAGCATATCTGACATGATGTCAGGGCTTATGTTGGTTTTTTTATTTATCGCTATAGGGTTTATGATAGAGGTTGAGTC
>WFMY01000156.1 GCA_015488855.1 Helicobacteraceae bacterium | reverse complement strand
AGTGAACCACCAGAGAAAAGGTTAGTAATAACCATACCAGCCCAGTAGGACATTTGCCCCCATGGTAACATATATCCTGAAAATGCTTCAGCTGAGAATGCAACAAAAAGAAGCATACCAGAAAGCCAAATCATCTCACGACCTTTCTTGTAAGAGCCATAATAAATAGCTGTAAACATATGAATGTAGATAATGAGAAACACTACAGATGCCGCAACACCATGAACATGTCTCCATAACCAACCAAAGTCAACTTCTTGCATGATAGTGTAGTTTACACTGTCAAATGCTAAGTCTACATTTGGTTGATAATACATCAATAAGAATATACCTGAAACTAAAAGTAGTACAAATGTGATTACGAGAACCATACCCATTGCCCACAAGAAGTTAATGTTTTTAGGAATCCAATACTCGGATGCCATAACCTTCTCAACTTTATCAATTGCTAAGCGTTGGTTTAACCAATCTTTAATACTTGTTGCTTTTGTGAAATGTGCCATTCTTTTCCTTTATTAAAGCGTTATGCCTGTTTCTTTCATCTTTTTATACTCAGGACCTTCTTCACCTAAAACTAATTTCATACCATCTATTTTAAAAGGAGGGATATCTAGCCCACGAGGAGGTGGAGATTTTGTTACCATACCAGTATCATCGTACATACCACCATGACATGCACATAAAAAATTCTTTACTTCTGGTCGATATCCAGGAATACAACCAAGGTGTGTACAAAGACCAATACAAACGAGGTAATGTGCATCACCTATCTTGATGAGTCTTTTTTTATCCATCTCTGCGGTTGTTTTTCCAGTGATTTTGCTCATATTTTTGTCTTCAGTGTCTAACATCTCTGCAGACTGCTTTAAAATAAAGATAGGCTTTCCTCTCCATTTTTCTACAACCAATTCATTTTCTTTATATATGGTCATATCAAGAGTTGTAAAACCAGCTGCCTTAACACTTGGAAGTGGATTCCAAGTTTCTTTCATAGCAACCAATGAACCTACAGCACCAATGCCAGCTACGGCACCAAATGCTTTTCCCATAAAACCTCTACGGCTATTTTCTTTCATATTTGCTCACTTTTGTGAATTTTAAAAGCTGATTATATACTAAAAACCTTTTAACTATCTATAAAACTAAGAAAATTTAAAGAACTTTTCGTAACAATGTGATACGAATGGTTACGAATCTTCTTTAAAACGGTATTTATTTGACCTAGGTCAAGCGTTTGAATAATGGGAATATCGTACTTTGTCATAACATTGTCAAAAGCATCACCATAATCTTTTCGTTTAAGAAATATGGGCTTCCCTCCACTTGCAAGTGACTCCAAAACCGCTTGAGGGGATGAAGAGATCAGAACCTCACATGAGGTAATTACTTTATTATATTCTTGTGCATCATAATGTGATTTAAAGTTTTCTTTTAACATATCTTCATAATCAAAAAAATAATAATATCCTAGTAAAAGTGAAACATCTAACTTTTTTAAAGTTGGGATTAAAGGCTCTAAATCTTTTTCATAATCATCATCACCAAAGAAAAAGGCTAAAGGAATCGTTTTGTCATAAGCTTGAAAATACTTTTCATCTATAACCACCTCATCCTCTTTAATATGCTCAAATATTGAAAAAAACTCTTTCATATCTTCGAGCATGATAGGGTTTGCTTCATCAGAATCAAAGATAAGTCTATCTCCATGATCGGCAATATAGGGGATATTGCGAACGACATCAACTCCGAGAGCTTTGTCTATGCCATACTCTTTTGCATCACCAGCTATACGAAAATCAGAACACAAAAGTGTTATCTCAACACCTCTTTTTTGTAACTCCCGCACTATGGTGGTGGCACGCCTAAATCTATCTAGTCCGATGCGATGCCCTGTATGGACATAATAATAATTTTTCATCTATTTTACCTCGTATTTATATCGTTTTGGATGGAATAGAGAAGTGGTAGCCTTGTGAGAAATCTATCCCAATCTCTTGTACAATTTTCTGAATCGATTCATTTTCTACAAACTCTGCAATCACTTTTATATCCATAGAGGATGCAAACTCTGAAATGGCTTTTGCTATTTTATAACTTTTAGGGTTGGTATCAAGATTTTTGATGTATTTTCCATCTATTTTTATAAAATCTACTTCAAGTTCATTGATGCGTTCAAAGTTTGAGTACTCTACTCCAAAGTCGTCAACAGCAAGCTTAAAACCTAACTCCTTAAGTTCTTTGAGCTGAACAATACTGCTATGAGTTCCAGCCGAGCTTACACCCTCTAAAATTTCTAAGACAATTTGTTGTGATTCAATCTGATAAAACGCTAGCTTAAAAATTAAATATTCTTTGAGGTAGTTACTTAAAAGATCATCTTCTGTAATATTTATGGAGATGGTAATATCCTCTGCTTGTGCCGATAGAAATGCAAAGGTTTTATCTATCATTATTTTTGTTATCTCGAACAAAAATCCACTATTTTTTGCTATGTCAATGAAATAATAGGGCGTATAAATCTCCCCACCTACCTCTAGTCTTGCAAGTGACTCATACTTCATAATCTTTTTACTCTTATTGTCTCT
>WFMY01000155.1 GCA_015488855.1 Helicobacteraceae bacterium | reverse complement strand
TGAGTGTTTGTAAGCCAATTTATCACCTTATCTTAGAAAAATTACCTTTGAATATATGTGATATTATAGCTAAAAAAGTGCTTTAAAGCCCTTAATATAGGGGGGATTATGGAGAGTTTTTCTGTTGTGTTACTGTGCAGTGGTCTCCCAATACCTAACGGATCTAAATCTATACCTTTCTCTATCATTTCATCATACTCTGTAAATATATTTGTAAATTTCAAAAACTTTCCTTTTATTTGTTGATATTTAATCCCACAATTAGCCCCTCATACTCTCTATATATTTCACCACATTTTCGTATAAAGATTTATCTATTTTTCTGCTTGGAATACTGTTATATACATTCTCTCCGAGTAGTTCTCTTGATTTTCCTTTTGGTATATTTATCCCATCTTTGTAAAAGTTGTCGAACATCTGTATATTTACAGCAAACTCTTCATAATACTCATCAATACAACTTCCATCTTCATTCTCTACAATCTCAAATAGTCCATATATCCCAGACTCTAAGAGTGGGACAATATCACCATTTTCATCTTTTCTTGCTTCTTTACTTCTACTATCTTCACTAACTTTGATGATTCCTTTATGCCCTATCTTCATTTGAAGTTCCATATTGGTGTTGGCATTTATTTTCCAAAGTTCTTCATGTGTGTCTAAATCATGGAGTAGTTCATTAACCTCATACTCTTCACTGCCATCTCCCCATAGTTTCGGGTTACAGATGAGCATCCAGTAAGGTTGATTTTTTTCATGATTTTTATTTTTCAAAGTTAGATAATCTTCAATATCCGATTTCATTTTATCCATAACCTCTTGACCATGGATGTCAGTGATAAATTTTTCTATCTCTTGCCCAGTTGCACCTTTGTCTATTTTACTTTTTGCAATTTGTAGTAGTGTTATCATATCAGATGGGTTCATTTTTTAATCCTTGTTCAAAATTATACTCTCTTTTTTAGACACCCTCATGTCCAGTTTATAAACTCTTCTAAATCTTTTTTCACTTTTTCATTCATCTCTGGTGGTTCCAATATTTTTATATTTGGCAACCAGTATTTAACGATAGGGAAGATTTCATTTTCATGTGTTGCTTGGAGGGTTACTATCATATTTCCTTCTGCATCAAGCCCTATATACCTTTGAGTCTTGCTTATTGGTTTTCTTTGAAAGTATTTTGCGATGCTTTTATGGATGAGTAGTTTTACTTCAAAACTGTTGTTTTCATCAAACCAAATGTTAATGGCATTATGGATGAGTTTTTCTACCTTTGTAGATTTTCTAAACTTTGTATCTTCTATTGTAACATCAAAAATATTTTGCAGATAGTATCTTCGTAAATTTCCTTTTCTTTTGCCAACGAGGTACCAAAAGCTGTCAAAGTTCACTATTTTATAAGGGTCTATGAGTATCTCAAAATAATCATTCTCTTTTAAATATGTGAATGATATTTGTCTTGATTGGTTTATCGCTTCTTCTATAAGGCTTACTTCATTGAGTTTGTTGCTGATATTTTCGAGTTCTATTTTTGTGTAGATTGGAGAAGAAATATTTTCACTTATGCGAGAGAGTAATTTAGCTGAACTGTTTTGAAAACTTTTGTCAAAACTCTTACTCGCTTGAAGAAGCAGTTTTAGAGTTAAATCGTCTTGCACACTTAACTGTTCTTCAAACTCATAATCATCTTCTAATCGCCATCTATGCCCATCTTTATATATTGGGTAATGTATTACAAGTGCTGTAAAATCTCTTTGGATTGTTTTTGTACTGACGTTAAACTCTTCTGCCAACTCCTTATGAGTTAGTTTTGCACCATTATAAAGTTTCGCAATAATTTGAGTGTGTCTGAAAAGTTTAGTGTCGTAATCGTGTTTATATGCCAATGCTATAATCTATTTGCATTAGATATTGGGATAGATTTAAAACTATATGGTAGAAATTCATTTGTTGATATGTTCCATCTCTTATTTAAAAACTCAATAGCACCTGTTACAGGGAAGCAATCATTTACAAGAGCATTCATAGTTCTATTGAAATGAGATTCACTGATTTCATTTTGTGCAATAGCTAATCGTTCTCTTGCTATTTTTTCAAATGTATTGAGATTTTTTGTCTCTGCAATAGACTCAGCTTCTTTTTCTGCTCGCTTCTTAATCATTAGGATTGATTCTCTCGGCTACTTGTGCTTTATAGATTTCTCTTAGCTTTCTTGCCTCTTGCAATGATAAATCAGGATATACCCCTAAAGCCAACCTTTGCTCTTTATTCTTGAAACGATATTTTAATCTCCACCATTTGCCACCTTTGGGAGTAACTGCAAGAAAAAGACCACCACCATCAAATAGTTTATACTCTTTCTCTCTAGGTTTTGCTGATTGTATTTCTTTAGCTGTCAAAGGGGTTGTTAATCTTGCCATAGGGATAACTCCATAATAGAATATCTTTAGGG
>WFMY01000154.1 GCA_015488855.1 Helicobacteraceae bacterium | reverse complement strand
TTGCCTTTGGCTTATTCCTCTGAGTAGATTTTAAAAAGCTCAATATCTCATCTTCATGCATCCCTTTTGTGAGATTTACCATCAGGGGGACTTCACCGTACTTCTCTAAAAGAGGTGTAATCTCCCTTGCAAAGTCTAAGACAGCTGGTCCACGAATACCTGTTTTAGTAAAGATTAAATCTCCTTGTATTTGAATCTTTTTATACTTTTTAAGACCAATTTTGAGCGTAGCCTTGGCTATGGTGTCTGCTCTACATTCACTCACCCAAGTCTCCTTTGTTTTTAAAGGCATCATGGCAGGATGGAGCTTTGTTGTGGTGTGTCCAACTTTATTGGCAAGAGTATAGCCATCACCTTCTGCACCAAGAGTAGGATATCCTAAACCTCCCGTAGCTAAGATGATATTGTTTGTGTAGTATGATGCACTATGCGTTTGAACTCCAATGATTTGTTGTTCTTGAATAAGGAGTGCATCAACCTTTTGTGAAGTAAGTATCTTTACACCTAAGCTTTTAAGTTCTTTGCTAAAAGCATCTATAATAGTGCTTGAGGAGTGCGTAGTTGGAAAAACTCGAAAACCATCTGGGGCATGTGTCTCTACTCCGATGCTCCTCATGAAATTTTGTAAGTCAGTTGAGTTGAAAACTTTAAGAGCATCTTGCATAAAACGACCATCTCGACCAAATTTTGCCATAAACTCTTCCTCTTTGAGCGTATTTGTGAGATTACATCTTCCTCCACCAGTTGCTTTGAGTTTTGCACCAATCTGAGAGAGCTTTTCAAGTAAAAGAATTTTTTTACCATCTCTTGCGGCATGAATGGCAGCAACCATTCCAGCCGCACCAGCCCCAACAACTATCAAATCGTATCTATCATCTGTATTCATAAGCATAGTGTAGTATAATTGCGCTTATGACTTATTATGGCGATAGACAAAAGTGTTACAAATGCTACAGACCAAAACTCTCTTGCATGTGCAAACATATAGAACAAGTGGATACAAAGACAAAGTTTATTATCCTTATGCACCCAAAAGAGTTCAAAAAAGTAAAAAATGGCACAGGTTTTTTAACCCATCTTTCTTTAGTAAATTCAGAACTTTATATAGATGAAGATTTTACAAATCACAAAAGAGTCAACGAGATTATCAAAGAGTACCAATCCTTTGTTTTATATCCCTCCCAAGATGCATTTAATCTCTCAAAGCAAAACCCATATACTCACACCAATAAAAAAATGGCTATTTTTATCATAGATGCTACTTGGAGTTGTTCAAAAACTTTACTAAAAAAATCAACAAATCTTCAGGCTCTCAAACATGTAAGTTTTGAAACTACAAGAGAGTCTCGATTTGAAATAAAAAAGCAACCAGAAGTGTATTGCCTCTCCACCATAGAGTCAACCCTCTGTGTACTTGAGAGTTTAGATGCTCTTGGCATTGAAAAGTTAAGAAAAAAGGAACTTGCACCTTTTTTAAATCCATTTTTTGAGATGATAAAGTATCAAAAAAAACTTATAACTCAAAGAGCTAGTCCAAGGGCTCTTCAACGATTGATTCATACTTGATAAACCTTGTTTTTGAGGGCATAATGAGTTCAATGGGATAGAGCATCTGGTTATCAACCATCTCTATCTTGTATTGCTTATCTTGTTTTGTGATTTTATTGAAAAAGTAGTCCATGCCAACTGTTGTTGTGTAATTTATCCAGTCATATACAATATCATTACCAAGCAGTGAGTTTGTTTCTATAAAGATAGAATTATTGTGGGTAATTGAGTTTGCAATAATCATATTTTGTCTATCTTCATACTGCGTGAGTGAAAGGACTAAGGGGTCATAGTTGATTTGAGTAGAGAGAACATTAGTCGCATTGACCTCATACATGGTGAGTTGAGACATAATCATAGAAGTTTTTACAATAGGTGTGTTGATAAACATACTCCCTTGCATGATCTCATCATTGTAAAGGAGTTGTTCCTCTATGTTTGTGACTCTTCTAGGGATAGAGTATTTTACCACCGTTATATTTTCATCTCTTGGTACTAGAAAATCATCTATTTGTGAAAGATTGGCATCTTTGAGTTTGAACTGATTTTCCTCATAAAGAGCTAGCTCTTTGCCAATCTTTGATTTATCATAAAAGATTACGAGTGGAGAGACGGCTTCTTTGAGGAGTTTATCACTTTGTGCCTTATAGTCTATACCACCAAAATAGATGTTTGGTAGAGTAGAGTTGACATCTTTTTTGTTGATAGTTGGAAAGTAAATCTCTTCATTTGGATTGAGCTCTAAAAGTGTATTGGCACCTTTGAGAGTAAATGGTGCAATGATAAATTCAAATCCATCAAGCTGCATTTGAGTGAGAGCATCTGCTATGTCTTCAAAGCCTTCGCTCTGTATATTGTATGTTTTAAGTTCAAAAGATTGGTTTCTTGCTACAAGATAAGCAAAAGCAGCATTAGTAGTAGAGGTTGCATATCTTCCTATCTTTTTATAGGGAAGCAAAAGAGCAATTTTGAGTTTTTTTTCCTCTTCAAATGAGCCAAGGTTGAGGATAGATATACTAATAAGCCTCGCTTCATCTTGTTGAGGGTTGTTGAGATGCTTAGAAGTTGCATGTGCTAAAAATGAAAAAATCATATCATTGTTCAAGTAAGTTTGTAAGCATTGCTCATCACATGGATAGGGGTCAAGATTTTCTACATAGGTTTTAGGAAGAGGAACATTTGAGATTAAGTAACCTTGTGCAGACAAGATTACTGATAAAAAAGTTAAAATAGATAGCAGTATTTTCATAAACAACTCTTTATAGTTTTTAAATCTTTAAAAGTAGTTTTTTTACTTTGTGGATTTCTTAAAATGAAGCTAGGGTGTTGTAATGGAATAAGTTTGTAATTCTCAAAATCAATAATATGACCCCGTACATTTTCAAAGTCCTCATCTTCGCTTACCATTTTAGCATAAACCTCTTTACCTAAGGTTACAATTACTTTTGGTTTGACATATTCTATTTGCCAAAAAAGATAGTTTTTGCAAGATTCCCATTCAGACATGGATGGTGTATTTGTATTGAGCGGTTTGCATTTGACGGCATGTGTAAAATAAATTTGAGAGAGTTTGAGTTCTAGTACATTCTCGATCATATTTTTTAGGATTTCGCCAGAACGACCAGAATAGTATTGATTAGACTCATCATCATTGGGGCTTACACTAAAATCAATAATCATCAAATCAGCATCTTTGTCTCCAAATCCAGGCATAGTCTGAGATCTTGATTTACTGAGGTCACAAAGGTGACAACTCATGAGGTTTGATGAAAAATCTTCCATATTTTTTGGTTTTTGAGTAGTTGTATTTTGATTGACATTAAAGGGGTCTATATATTTAAAACCTGCTGCTTTTAGCCGATATAGGTTTTGTAATAAAGCTAGATTTTGATAAGAGTCCAATAAAAACCTTCTTGAAATATTTAGAAGTATATAAAAAAAGTAGTTAAAAATTGCTTTAGATTTATTTTAGCTATAATACAAACAATAATTAATGCCATGGAATTTAACTTGAATACAAATAAAGTAGAGAATTTAGAAGTTCAAGAGTATATTTTAAAGTCTTCATCTGAAGTTGAAAAAACTGTAAGTGAGATAAGTGCAAGTAGTTCTAAAAATATGGTTATACATATATTTTCAGTTATTCACAATACTGTTCTTGTTCAAAACTTAAAACAAGAGTTATCTAAAAGAATTGAAAATGTAACTCTAAAGCTTTTAAAACATAAAGATAGAACTACAACAAGAGTAGTAGTTTATAGATATGGTGCTGATGTAGATGTAGATGCTCAGTCTGCTGAGAGCAATATACTTAATGAAATTCTTCTTGAAAGTAAGTCTCTTGAAGAAGATTTACATGATTGTAAAATCCAGTTACTAAATGGGTATTTTACTGATCATCTTACACATCTCCCAAATCTCTATCAGCTGAGAAAAGATTTAACGGATGAAGATAAACATGGATTAGTCAGTGTAATTATAGATGATTTTGCTACGATAAATAGTTATTATGGTTTTATAGTAGGTGATTTTGTCATAGAACAAGTAGCTAACTATTTAAAAGAAAAGTTAGCTGAGAAGATTTATAGAGTTTCAGGGACAGAGTTTGCAATACTCTTAACAAAACATAGAGATTATTATGCTTTAAATGAGTATATCAATGAGCTCTATAACAAAATATGCAATATAGATGTTATCTATCAAGACTCAAAGATTGTTATTAGTCTTACCTTAGCTACATCATCAAGCAGTTCCAATGAAAATATATTTTCAAAAGTATCCATGGCTTTAACCTATGCAAAAAAGAATAAACTTCCTTTTTGGATATATGAAGACAACATGCTTTTTGAAAATGAGTATGAACAAAATTTAGATATATCAAATAAAGTGAGACATGCTGTTCAAAATTTAAAAATTATTCCTTATTTTCAAGCTATCGTAGATAATTTTACTGGTGAGATCAGTAAGTATGAATGCTTAGCACGACTTATAGACGAAAAAGACACTGTTATCTCTCCAGATTTGTTTATTCCAATTGCAAAGAGAATTAAAGTCTATAATCTGGTAACAAAAACAATTATCGATAAGTCATTTGAAGCTTTTGCAGATAATGATTTTGAGTTTAGTATCAATCTTTCTATTGATGATATTATGAATGGCGATATTTATGATTTTATTATAAAAAAATTAAAGAATTTTCCAGCTTCAAAAAGAGTTATATTTGAAATAGTAGAATCAGAAGCAATTCAGGATTTTGATAAAGTAGCAAAATTTATAAATGAAGTAAAGCGTTATGGTGCTAAAATAGCTATAGATGACTTTGGTGATGGATATTCAAACTTTTCTTACCTCATAAAAATGAATGTAGATTATCTTAAAATTGATGGTTCTCTTGTAAAAGATATAGATGTAGATTCTAATGCACTTTTAATTGTTGAGACCATTGTAGATTTTTCAAAAAAATTAAGTCTTAAGGTTATCGCAGAATTTGTACACTCAAGTACAGTCATGGATAAAGTTAAAGAGTTAGGGATACAATACTCACAGGGCTTTTACATAGATAAGCCAACGATTAACATTCGACTCAAGGCTCAAGAGTAATACTACCCTTTAACCTTGTCTGCTCTAGGTGACAATAAAAATTTAAAAAATACTTTTATGTATAGGATAAATGGTATTGTCCATAAAATAGCAGACCACAAATATAGTTGTGCGGAGTATTCTGGAAAAAATGGGATAAATCCTCGCATGAAAGTTGCTAAGATTATGAAAAAAACCATCAAGTGAGTATAGATATTTGATGTGAGATGTCTCCCTGTGTGTATCCACCCTATGGTTACCATCACCATTAAATAAGCTATACTTAATCCACCTGCGGTAATAAAATGTCTAAAACT
>WFMY01000153.1 GCA_015488855.1 Helicobacteraceae bacterium | reverse complement strand
ATCTTCTAAGGTGGCATTTTCCCCACTGACAAACTCCACATCTGCTCTCGCATAGGTAGGTAAGATATATTTATCGTTTAATTCTTTTGTATTCATAAATTGACCTTTTATAGATTATATCAAAATTGGGTTTAACAGCGCGATAATAGTATCCTATTTTCCTGATATATCGCATTTTTACCCTCATAACTATGAAAAGAACAAGTGAGTGCATTCACACCTTTTGTTCCACTATAAATAAGGACACAGTCATCTCTTAAATCTTCATTTAACTGTACTTCTAATTTTAAATTTCCGTTATCTGAACTTATATTTATCATCTCACCATTGCTAAAACCATGAGACTTGTTGAGATAGACATGATTTTGCCTATGAAACTGAGAATTTAAACTTTTTGGACTTTTTATTGTTATCAAGTATAAAACATCAGATTTTACTTTATTTGCATCTAACTCTTCTAAATACTCAAACTCACCATCATCAGTATCAAAACCTTTTGCATAGGGGATATCTTCTATCTCTCTTGAACTAAAACTCAAAAAATGCTCCATGTACTCTTCTTGTGTTTTTAACTCTATCTCAAACTCATTGCATAAATATGCACTTAAATCATACTCGCTGATACCAAATTCACACTCTTTGAGCTTTGGCATAGGCATCATTTTTGGATGCGAATAAGAGACCCTTACATCATTTTTAGCTAAAAAGTTTTTTGCAGGGATAACAAGATGTGCCATTGCAGAACTTTCGTTTTCATACAAACCAAAATAGACTATATTTTTCACACTTGAGATCTCCATAGCCACTCTTGTAGAGTCTGGCATCTGAGAGAGAGGATTTGCACCTTGAATGAATACACTCTTAAACTCACTAAATTTCGTATCAACTTTTGATACTTTTTTTGCCTTTGTGTAAAAAGGAGACTCTACACCTTCGCGCGAGTTCCCTAGATATGCTACCCCACACCCCTCTTTAGCAAAAAGACCCAAGTGTAGAGCAAAGGCATCTATAGCACGCATAACATCAGCACCATTTCTATACTTTTGCACACCTAGACCACAAACTATAGCTACTCTTTTATCTTTAACATATGCTAAAAGATCCCCAATCTGTCCTAAACTAACATCTATCTTATCAAGTGTTTTTTTAATCCTAAGTGTTTGTGTCAGCTCATAAAAATCTTCATACTCACTGGCGAACTCTTTTAAGTATTCTTCATCTATAGAATTTTCAATAAACAAAAACCGACTTAAAAACATCGCTAATTGTAAATCGGTATGTGGTTTCAACTGTATGTGTAAGTCTGCTACTTTAGCAATTTTTGTTTTCACTGGGTCAATCACTATGATAGTTTTATCTTTGAGTAATGGCAAAAGATGACTTGAAGTCGTATGAGGATTTCTTCCCCAAACAATGACAACTTCACTTTTTGCTATCTCACTCAAAGGCATATTTTTGTTTGAACCCCGACCCTCTATAATGCCAGCTTCACCAGCACCGTCACATAAACTTCCATCAGTTAAAGTTGCCCCATAAGACGCAAAAAAATGTGTTGTCACATCCTGCATCAGTCCAAAGTTTCCACTACTTTTATAAAAAAGTGATTTATCTTTGGGTGTAGTTTCTAATATCTCTACTAATTTCAATAGTGCATCTTCCATACTTATCTCAACACCCTTGTATCTAGGATTTTGTATCTGATGGAAGTTCTCATAATGATTGAGATGTGGACATAAAAAGCCATTTGTATGACCATTTTTTTGTGGAGTTATTTTTCCGTTTTCATAGAGTATCTCACAAGCATCATAACAATCGAGTGGACAGGCAGTGAGATTACTCATTTTTAAGTTCGATTTTAACCAACTTTGAAAATATAGCTGGTGATTTTATGATGATTTGAGCCATATATTTTGAGATATTTTTAGTATCTGCTATGGTGGAAATTCTACTTACTTTGTAAGGAGTTTTCTTACCATCTATGTAAACAACTTTTTGTTGTGCATCAGCTACATCTTGTTCATTGAGATAGATAATGAGTTTTGCTTTTGAGATATCAGCTATTTTTGCTAAAGGTGTTGAAGGGCTTACAACTTGCCCTGGTTTTACTAGCAACTCATACAGTACAAAACCTTTTGCTTTTAAGTTTTTGTAAAAAATATTTCTTTTGAGTTGTGCAGCACGAAGTTTTAAATCTGTAATTTGAACTTTTAAAGTTTGTATAGCTTTATCTGTAGTTAGAAGCATATTTTCACTCGAAATCATATCATGATACTCTCTATCTTTTTCTATTTGAGACTTTATTTTCAAAGATGCAACTCTCTTATAGTTGTCGCGTTTTCTTTGTGTTGAGCCTTGAAGATTTTTAAGAACTTCTTGATTTATCTTTACTGTTTTTCTTAAAAATTTTAGTTTATCTGAGATATATTGTAACTCTTGATGGTCTAAAATAGAATCAATCTTCAAATAAGCTTTAGCAGAGAGTTTACGACCTAACATCTCTTCATCAATAAAAGTAACTTGACCAGAGACATTTGAACTAATATCTCTCACCTCATAAGGGCTCACCTTTGCATAGTACTCACTCGATATCGCCAATACTGCACTAAAAACCAAAATAATGAATACTTTCATAAACAATCCTGTCATTAAATATAAAATGATTTTACCATTACATTATTAATATTAAAGCTTATTTCATTTTATTTTAGATATTATATGCTTAGATATATAAAAAGGGTGCTCATGTCAGTTTTAGATAATGTTGATGCTGCAACAAACTTAGCTAAAAATAATGAACTTCAACTACTTGTTTTTAGAGTTAGCGAAGAAGATGAATCTGCATTTTATGCAATAAATGTTTTCAAAACAAGAGAAGTTGTTGAGTCAAAAAATCATTTTCTCACTCAGATTCCTTCTGCACATCCACTCTTGGAGGGTACTATTATGCTTCGTGGGGTACAGATACCTATCCTTAACTTACCAAAATGGCTTAATGCTCCCCTAACAAGAGAAGAACTTGATAAATCAAACATCCTTATATGTGATTTCAATGGAATCATCATAGGTTTGAGAATTATGTCCGCTTTTAGAGTTATCAAAAAAAACTGGAACGAGATGCATGCACCAGATAGCTACCGACAAAAAGATGGTGTTGTCATGAATGATACTAGACTTGAGAATGGTAGTATTTGTCTCATCCTTGATTATGAAAAACTTCTCTCGGATGTGATCCCTCAAGCTATGGTAGATGTCTTAGAGTCTCCAGCAAATATTCGAGAATTAGCTATACCTCAAAAACTCAGAGATGGTATCGTAATGATAGCTGAAGATTCTAGAACAGCACAAACACATCTCAAACAAATTTTCAAAAATGCAAACTTAAATTTTAAAATATTTGATAATGGAAAACAACTTGTTGATTATATATTTAGTATGCAAAATCCAGATATTATCCCTGCTATCATCACAGATATAGAGATGCCAGAGATGTCAGGTTTTACCGTGATACAAAAACTCAAAGAGAATGCTAGTACAGCTCATATCCCAATTATTGTCAATTCATCAATGACTGGAGAAAACAATAAGCGAGAAGCTGAAGTCTTGGGAGCTAATGGTTTCATAGACAAAACAAAAAGCCACAATGTAGTACCTCTCATCATAGATGTAATGAACGCTAACTAAAAATTCAAATAGTAATGCACTTGCTGCGTTACTTCCTCCTATAAAGGGTGCCAATGGATATTCTCCTTTTTCCAGCAACCCGCTTTAAAGTTAGCTTAAATCCCTTCGTTTTATAATTTAAACAAATTTTTATATGATGCCGTATATAATACCAGTATAATAAATATAGTAATTGATACAAATGTATTGTTATCCTCACTTTATTCAAATAGAGATGCTAGTTATAATGTCAATGATAGACAGTGATAAATTTGTAGTTAATATTTCAACAACACTAATCTATGAGTATGAAGAAATATTAAAGCTAAAATCAAAACTTGAAATAAAATATGTTGATTCAATTTTAAACTATATTTGTAAAATTGGAAAAAAGAATCAAATTTTTTATCTTTGGAGACCGAAGTTAAAAGATGTAGATGATGATTTCTTACTAGAACTAGCAGTAAAATCAAATTCAATAATAGTTACATTAAATGGAAAGGATTTTAAACCTGCAAATCAATTTGGTTTAGAAGTTATGACACCAAAAGAATTCTTACAATACATAGGAGAAATAAAATGCAAACAATGAGTTTAAGAATGCCAGATTATTTAAAATTAGCAGTTAGTGATGTTTGTCAAAGTGAAAAAATATCATTAAATCAATTTATTCTAAATGCTTTAAGTGAGAAAGTATCAGCTTTACAAACTGTTGATATTATTGAAAAAAAAGCTAACCAAGCTTCAAAAGAAGATTTTATGTATGCCTTAAGTCAAGTTCCAAGTAATGAACCATATGAAAATGATAGGCTTTAAATGAGAAGTTGTAAAAAAGTCAATGAAAGAATGGAGAAATAATCTTAAATTAATTTCTCCATTTTATACTTTTTAATAAAGCTGTAAAGTGTCTGAACATGTACACCAAGTAGTTTTGCAATACTTGCCTTACTAATTTCTTTATCTAATAGCAATTTTTGAACCTTTTTTGGTTATGAAAGAAGTCTAGTGAAGATGTTTTTGAAGCGTTGCAAATGCTCTTTGCACGTCTTCATTATCAGCCCTATCAGTAAGATCTCTATAGTAAGTAAAAATGTTCTTGGATCCTTTTGCAAGGTCTAATCGAATATATCCTGATGGAAAGCTTGATAAAATCTTTTTATCAGCGTTTTGATTAGAGTTACAGGTGATTCTACTCTTTTGAGAGACAGAGAGTTGATAACTGCAATTTTCATCAAAGTTATAAAGTTTATGCATAATTTCACTTGAGAAGTTATCGGGAGGAAAAATAACCAGTCTCATGCAGTTGACATTTTTGAGATCCTCTTTTGATTCTGTGATTATAGCATTGTCACTACACCCTGATAACAGAAATATCACAATTAATATAAAAATTGTTTTGACTGCTAATCGCAAACTTTCCCCCCTTCCTCCCTAAAAGCACTCGGCCGCATCTTTTTAAAAAACTTTACAATAACACCGCTGATAACTCCCCCTCCAGGCAATATCCATAATGCTGAGAGAAATGTCATCTTCCCAATATCCCCTACCTGCTCTGCCGCTTTTTTGTACTCTCTGTTTTTAATATGTTTGGGAATATCTTTGGTCTCTTTATACTCCTGTTT
>WFMY01000152.1 GCA_015488855.1 Helicobacteraceae bacterium | reverse complement strand
TACGTTATCCTTATGATATGATTTACCATCTTATGGTGATAGATGATTTTTATGTACAACTGACACACCCCATACAAAAAATGGTAGGAATCTGGACAAATGATATTTACTTCATGATACCAAGTGGTGGTTATGAATCGATAGAGTTTGCACGTCCTCGGTTTTTATGGCACTATATGTGGGCATATCTGTTTTATTTTTTAGATATAGACAGTACACAAATGTTTTTACGTGCGAAGATTATTCACGTGATACAGACCTATATAAGTTTGTTTTCTATCTACTACTTTTCGAAAGTGGTGATAAGAAATACGTTTAAAACAATAAATAGTCTCACAGTAAAATGGCTCTCTTTTTGGTCCGTTGTCATCTGGCTTACTATATACGCAACTTTTTCTGCTGCCTATCATCAAGTTTGGTTGATGTGGTATTCGGTCAATTATCAGATTACCTTGCCACTGTTTTGGTACATGTTGGGGCTGACACTGGTGTTGTTACTTGAAGAGACATCATGGAAGACGAGAGTGTTTTTTGCTTTGCAGATAGTACTGTTGTCCCGGTTTATGTTACAAGTACACTCTATGGAGTTTTTGTATTATCTGATGCACCTTTCAGTATTTGGTTTGGTGTTTATAGATAAAATCTATCTATTGGCTAAAAGATATTTTTACATTGTTCTTCCTGTGGTTTTGGCAATGGTATACATGGCTAAACATTATCAACCTGAGAAATCTCAAATTTTTAATTATCTCTCAATAGAAAAACTTCCTGAACTTTATGACAAGATTATGCAACAGGGGTTATATCTTATCAATGGCTATAATAGAGCTTTTTCTTCTGTCAACGAACTGATGGTTTTTATTGGTATAGTGGGAAGTCTATTTTTATTGTATCAACTTTATTTGAACGTGTATAAAAAAATAGATACACATATTAATATTAGAATGCTCATCTATATAACATTGACATCTTTGTTTGTACTTATACCACTGTATCAGTTTAGTGGAGGATTGTTTTCTTTAATTACTAAAACAATGGTCGTTAACAGACTTTACTATAGTGCCTCATTGTTTGTAGTATTGCCTATTGTGATTTATGGGATATCTCTTAGATATAAACTAAATTTACTCTTTGTTAATGGTAGTATGATTGTGCTCCTTCTACTTGTGGGTATATTTTCCAAACATAATGATATGCTGCATCATAACTATTATAAAAATATACAATCTATTAAAAATAGCTTTTCAGAGAGAAAGGTTGGATTTAACCTCTCTTCTGTACAGATAGAAGAGATAGGGGAGAGACTTAAAAATGATAAAGCAAATAACATAACCGGCAGCCCCATCTGTTACTATGCCCGTGCAGATATTGCCTTTGTTATTAAGTATATTTTTCATAAAAATGTCTACTGGAAAGGAAGAAGAAGAAACCCTGATTATATAAAAATGTATGAAAAACATAAAAGGGATAAAAACTTTAAACATATTTTATTTGAGACACCTAAAGGTTTCCCTCATTACACCCCTTATACCTAATCTATCCAATACATAAAATAGTATATAATACGCAAAGAATAGAAGTGAGACAGAGGATAAAAATAGATGCATATAGATAAACGTTTTTTAAACATTTTGGTCATTATTTGTCTCTCTTCTCTTACTTTTTCTTGGACTTTTTGGATATTTCATCAACCATTTCTTCTCAAAGTTGTTCTTATTGTTATTGTCATGCGACTTATTGCCTCTGTGGTTATGTTTAAAGATTTTTCTCTCTCCTGGAGTAAAGCATCCCAAAAAACATTTCTCATGAAGAGTATCGTCTATTTTGTGGCATTTGCGATGTATGTACCTATTTTTTATGGTAAAGTCTATATCAGTTTTTTTGTTGCAGAACTTTTTGTGTATCTTTTTGCTATTAATTTTTTGATGTATGGTTACTATTTTTTTATCAACAAGAGTCAGGTGCTAAAAACCAAAACGGTGGCTATTTATGGAGCAGGGAAAGCAGGCTTGAAATTGGCAGAAGAATTTTCTCCTACAGCCTATAAAGTCAAGTATTTTATCGATGATGATTCTTCTTTGCAAAAAAGAAGTATTGATGGTATACCTATTATTTCAAAAGAAAAACTCAAATCCAAATTGGTAGATAGAAAACTGGATCTTCTTGTGATAGCGATGCCTTCAGCATCTACAGTACGCATTAAAGAAATTTACGAACGGCTCAATGATTATTTTGATGAAATTAAGGTGTTGCCTTCTATGGATAATATACTTATAGACAAACCTTTTTCTTCACAGTTAAAAGAAGTTTCAGTCAGTGATTTACTTGCCAGACATCCTCAAGATTTAGATAAGGGTATGATCTCTATTTTTATCAAAAATAAAACCATTCTTATTACTGGTGCAGGAGGAAGCATAGGGTCAGAAATTGTAAGGCAGTGTGTAAAGTTTGGAGCAAAAAAACTTATCTTACTTGACCATAGTGAGTTTAACCTTTACCAGATAGAACAGGAGATAGGTGATAAAGCAGATGTGGTGTGTGTGATGCAATCGGTTGTACATAAAGAACAACTTCAAAAGACATTTGCAGTGTACCATCCGGAAATAGTGATACATGCAGCAGCATACAAACATGTACCTATGGTTGAAGCCAATATGGAAGAGGGAATTCTTAATAATATTATTGGCACTAAAAATACTATTGATGTGGCTATTGAGAATAATGTGGAGAAATTTATTCTTATCAGTACAGATAAAGCAGTACGTCCTACCAATGTTATGGGGGCTACAAAAAGAGTTTGTGAACTTTATGCTCAGAATTCAAATGGACATGGTACAGATATTGTGGCAGTACGTTTTGGTAATGTATTGGGGTCAAGTGGTTCTGTGATACCTAAATTTAAACAACAAATTGAAAATGGTCAAAATATTACAGTGACGCATCCTGATATTACGCGCTACTTTATGCTTATTCCGGAAGCTTGTGAGCTTGTGCTGCAAGCAGGAGCCATTGGTAAAGGTGGAGAGATATTTATATTGGATATGGGAGAACCCATTAAGATAGTAGATTTGGCACAAAAAATGATAGACTTAAGCGGACGTGAGGATATAGAGATAGAATTTACAGGATTAAGACCGGGAGAGAAACTCTACGAAGAGTTACTCATCGATGATAGTGATATGCATACGGAGTATCAGTCTATCACAGTTGCATCACCTACTAAATATAATATGGAGACACTCAATAAAGACATTGATCAATTACTTTGTGAAGATGATATACTCAAAGCTTTAAAAAAGATAGTCCCTGAATTTACACATAAAGCAAACAAATAAGTATGAAGATGTTAAGATACTAGACATAAATAAGAGGTGAAAATGAATAATCAGACAGTACAATTGCAAGAAAATACGATAGATTTAAGCGAGTTGTTTCAAACGTTGAAAAGACGTAAAAAAATGATTTTATTGATAACATTACTAGTGACGCTTTTTGCAGCTGTCTATGCGTGGACAGCCAAACCTGTGTATGAAGTAAAAGCTATGATAGAAATAGGTAAACTGGAAGCAGGAACTAAAGATGAAAAATCGTTAGATAATGTAGCAGATATAAAACAGAAATTAGAATATATTTATGGGGTAAAATCTAAGAAAAAAAGGCATTACCCTAAGGTGAAGTCTATCGGGCTAAATAAACAAGCAAAAGGTGTATTTACCGTTACTGCTGAGGGACATAGCAATGAAGAAGCCATTGCACTTGTTGAAAAAATTATCCAAAAGATAGAAAAAGAATATCAAGAGAAAATTGATACCTATGTTAACTCAAAGAAAGAGTTAATTGCATTAACACGAGAAGATATAGAAACGGCTAAACAGAATTTAGAAAAAATAGAAAAAACTTTAGATAACTATAGTCAAAAAATTATGAATATCACAGCTGAAGATGCTGCACTTGCTGGAATTTATACGATACAGATTAGTCAGAATCAAAAAACTATACAATCATTGCAAGCACGTATATCTACTTTAAAAGCAAATGTCTATGATAAAGAACTTTCCATTACTCCTTTACGCATTAAGCAGACGCATATAGTAGGAGAAGTGGAAGTTCTAGACAAACCAGTGAAGCCTAAAAAAGTACTTATTGTTATCGTAGCATTTATTACAGGCTTAATGCTCTCTATCTTTTTGGTTTTCTTTTTAGAGTTTTTAAAGGGTGTTAGGGAAGAAGAATGAAAGTATGGACATCCTCGGTATTTTAAACCGTAGGTATTAATTTAGAAAAGGTATATATATGTTCAACAATAAAAATATATTAATCACGGGTGGAACAGGGAGTTTTGGAAAGAAATATACGCAGATTATTCTTTCCAAATATAAACCAAATAAAATAATCATATTTAGTAGAGATGAGTTAAAACAGTATGAAATGGCGCAAGAATTTACTGATAAGTGTATGCGTTACTTTATTGGAGATGTGCGTGATGCTGCAAGATTAAAAGAGGCTATGCTTGAAGTAGATTATGTTATCCATGCCGCAGCGTTAAAGCATGTTCCTGTAGCTGAGTATAATCCTATGGAATGTATCAAGACCAATATTGATGGTGCTCAAAATGTGATTGAGGCAGCATTGGCATGTGATGTGGACAAGGTGATAGCACTCTCTACTGATAAAGCTGCCAATCCTATTAATCTTTATGGCGCAACTAAATTGGCTTCAGACAAACTATTTGTAGCAGCTAATAACATGGTAGGAAGTAGACGAACCCGTTTTTCAGTAGTTCGTTATGGTAATGTTACTGGTTCACGTGGTTCAGTTATTCCATTTTTTAAGAAGCTTATCGATAATGGAGCAACAGAGTTACCAATTACTGATGAGAAGATGACTCGTTTTTTAATTACGCTTGAAGATGGGGTAAACTTTGTTCTTAAAGATTTTGAACGGATGTATGGTGGTGAGATATTTATTCCTAAAATTCCTTCAATGTATATCACCGAATTGGCTAAGGCAATGGCACCTAACCTTTCTCATAAGATTATAGGTATTCGCCCAGGGGAAAAACTACATGAGATTATGTGTCCTGCTGATGATTCTCATTTAACACTAGAGTTTAATGACCACTTTGTGATTAAACCTACTATCCAGTTTACAAATATGTCAGACTTTTCTGTTAATCAATTAGGTGAAAAAGGTGTTCCGGTAGAGCAAGGATTTGAATATAATTCAGGAAACAATACTGAGTGGTTAACCCATGAAGAGCTTTTAGAGATGGCAAAAGAGTATCTGTAATGGATTTTATTCCCTATGGTAAACAGTGGATTGGTCAAGAGGATATTGATGCTGTTGTAGCGGTATTAAATTCTGACTATTTAACCACTGGTCCAAAGGTTCAAGAGTTTGAAGAGGCATTAAGTGATTATTGTGATGTTCAGTATGTAATTGCTGTAGCCAATGGTACGGCAGCTCTTCATTTAGCCTCTTTGGCTCTTTTAAAAAAAGGAGATAGAGTCTTAACCACCCCAAACTCTTTTTTGGCAACTTCTAATGCTATTCTTTATGCTGGAGCAAAGCCAATTTTTGTTGATATTGCTGATGATGGAAATATTGACCTTGACCTTTGTGAGAAGATACTTAAAAACGACAACTCTATCAAAGCTATCTATGGAGTAGCATTTTCTGGACGAATGCTTAATCAAAAAAAGTTACAATTCTTAAAAGAAACCTATGGAGTTCTTGTATTAGAGGACAATGCTCATGCTATTGGAGCACAAGAGGGAGAGGTCAAGTCATCCTCCTGTAAGAACTCTGATGTCTCAATTCTCTCGTTTCACCCTGTTAAGCACCTAACCACAGGTGAGGGTGGAGCGATTACCACAAACTCTAAAGAGCTTTATGAAAAGATGCTAATACTTAGAGGGCATGGTATGGTAAAAACACCTGAAATGAAGCCATGGGAATATGAGATGCGAGAGCTTGGGTTTAACTATCGTATGACTGATATTCAGTGTGCTTTGGGGCTTTCTCAGCTTAAAAAATTGGATAATTTTATTGCAAGACGGATTGAGATTGCACAACGGTATGATGAAGCTTTTAAAAATAGTATAATAAAACCCCTTTATACTTATGATGGTAAATCCTCTTATCATCTTTATGTAGTTCAAGTAGATTTTTCTAAACTTCTTATTAGCAAAGAAGAGCTTTTTGTAAAGATGAGAGAAAGAAGTATAGGATTACAACTACACTATATTCCTATCAATAAACAGCTTTATTATAAAAGCTTGGGTTATGGTGATGAAGATACTCCTGTTATGGACAGGTACTATGAGGAGTGTTTCTCTTTACCAATATTTCCTAAATTAAGTAATGAAGAGCAAGAGTATGTGATTGAAACACTTTTTGAGGTTTTAAATGCCTAAAGTTGTAGCTGTGATTCCTGCACGTAGTGGAAGTAAAAGAATTCCTCGAAAAAATATTAAAAAGTTTCATGGCAAACCTCTTATTGCCTACTCTATAGAGGTGGCATTGAGTTCAAAACTTTTTGATAAAGTGGTAGTAAGTACAGATGATGAAGAGATAGCTTCTATTGCTAAAGCTTATGGGGCTGATGTTCCTTTTATTCGACCTAAAGAGCTATCAGATGATTTTACAGGAACAGATGAAGTTGTTATTCATACCCTAGAGTGTTTACGAGATAGAGGTGAGGTGTTTGATTATGCTTGTACTATCTATGCAACAGCTCCATTACTTCAAAAAAAATATTTGGTTGAAGGGTTTGAAAAGTTAAAAAACTCTACTGCCATTCATGCATTTTCTACAACATCCATGCCTTTCCCAATTCAAAGAACATTTAAAATAGATAAAGATGGACGCTGTGAAATGTTTATGCCTGAGCATTATATGACACGTTCACAAGACCTTGAAGAGGCATATCAAGATGCAGGACAGTTCTATTGGACAAAATTAAATGAAGAATCTGATGAGATTATGTTTGGGAAAGAGTCTATTCCTATTGTTTTACCTCGTCATTTGGTGCAAGATATTGACACTTTAGAGGATTGGAAGAGGGCTGAGATTATGTATCGTGTTTTAGAGGAACAGAGGAATCATGCATAAAATTCTCTTTCGAGCTGACTCTTCATCAACTATTGGTATAGGGCACATTATGCGAGATTTAGTTCTTGCTAAACAGTACCCAAATAGTCAAATTATCTTTGCTGCGCAGGAGTTAGAGGGGAATATTAACCATAAGATAATTGAAGCTGAGTATCAATTAGAAATTTTAAACACAAATAGTCCTGAAGAGCTTGATAGGTTTATTAAAAAAATTCAAATAGATATGCTTGTTGTAGACCATTATAAGATAGATTATGGTTTTGAAAAAGAGCTAAAGATTCAAAATCCAAAACTTACTATTTTATCATTTGATGATACGTATGAGAAACACTATTGTGATATACTGCTTAATCATAATATAAGTGCAGATGAGCAAAGATATCAAGATTTAGTTCCTAAGGGGTGTGAGCTTAGATGTGGGGCTAAATATACGCTTTTGAGAGAGGAGTTTTATCAAGAGAAAGAGATAAAACGAGAGAAGGTTTATGATGTTTTTATTGCGCTGGGTGGGGCTGATACTCAAAATTTAAATATTCAACTTTTAGAACTTCTTCCACACTATTTTAAAGTAGCCGTTGTTACCGCTACAGCTAATAAAAATTTAGATGCTTTAAAAGCTTATATAGGGGATAATGAGTTGATTCATTTATATATTAACTCTACTCAAATAGCTAAATTGATGAATGAAAGCAGGTTTGCTATTGTGACTCCTAGTGTTACGGTTAATGAAGTTTATTTTATGGAGTTGCCTTTTTTGGCGATTAAAACGGCTAAGAATCAAGAGGATATTTATGAGTATCTGCTGAAGAGTGGCTATAGGGTAGTGGATAGTTTTCAAAAAAATAAGATAGAGAAGATAGCTATCGAATTAATAAACTTTATAGATTTATCGTATGATGCAAAAATTGAAGTATTATCATGGAGAAATCATCCATCTATTAGAAAATGGATGTTTGATAAAGAATCAATTGGTTTAGAAAATCATATCTCTTATATTGATTCACTTAAAGAAAAAAATGATAGGGTTTATTTTGTTGTTAAGCAGTATGGTCAAGCCGTAGGTGTTATAGATTTTACAAGTATTGACTTAAATAATTTAGAAGCAGAGATAGGACTTTATGCTAAGCCAACGCTTAAAGGAGTGGGTAGTTTGTTGATGCAAAAGATACTTGAGTATGGTTTTAATGAACTTAAACTCAAAAAATTAGTAGCTAAAGTACTAGAAGACAATTTTTCAGCTATAGGTCTCTATGAAAAGTTTAATTTTAAACAAGTAGACAAACAAGATTCACTGATTGTAATGGAGAGAAGAGATGAAAATAGGTAATTTTGATTTAGAAAAAGATGGTACATACATTATTGCAGAACTCTCAGCCAATCATGGTGGTAAAATAGAAATAGCAAAAGAGACCATTAAATGTGCTAAAGAGATAGGAGCAAATGCAATTAAACTTCAGACCTATACGGCTGATACACTGACACTAGATAGCGATAAAGAGGATTTTGTTATCAAAGGTGGTACCCTTTGGGATGATAGAAAACTTTATGATTTGTATCAAGAAACCTATTTACCTTGGGAGTGGCATGAAGAGCTTTTTTCCTATGCTAGAGAGATAGGCATAGATATCTTCTCTTCTCCATTTGATAAAACAGCGGTAGATTTTTTAGAGCAGTTTAATCCAAGTGCGTACAAGATAGCCTCTTTTGAGATAACAGATTATGAGCTGATACGCTATACAGCAAGTAAAAGAAAACCTATTATCATTAGTACTGGAATAGCAACAATTGGTGAGATACAAGATGCTGTAGATATGTGTAGGAGTGAGGGAAATGATGATATCGTTTTGCTTAAATGTACCTCTGCTTATCCTGCACCATTAGAGGAAGCAAACTTGAAGATGATTCCTAATTTAGCCCAAACTTTTAATGTAGTTAGTGGTTTTTCAGACCATACTTTAGGAAGTTTTGCTCCTATTGTTGCTGTAAGTCTTGGAGCGAAGATAATTGAGAAGCATTTTATTTTAGATAAATCCATTGGTGGAGCTGATGCTGATTTTTCCATGGACAAAGAGGAGTTTTCTCAGATGGTCAAAGCTATTCGAGATACTGAGAAGTTACTTGGTAGGGTGGACTATTCTATGACAGAGAATAAGAGAAAATCTCGTCAGTTTAGTCGTAGTCTTTATGTGGCTGAAGATATTAAAAAGGGTGAAGTATTTAGCGAGAAAAATGTTCGTTCGGTGAGACCGGGATATGGTTTGCATCCTAAGTATTTGAATGATATCTTAGGTAAGGTATCTATGAAGTCATATAAATTTGGCGATAGAATAGAAGAGTAGTCAAATATGTTTAAAAAAATAAATGCACTACTCTCAAAACATGATAAAAATTTTTTACTTGCGTTAATCTTTTTTTCTATTTTTATTTCACTTATTGAAACATTTGCTGTTTCTATTCTTATGCCTTTTATATCAGCAGCAAGTGATTTTGAGTTTATTCAAAAGAATAAATATATGTCAGCTTTATATGATTTTTTTAATATGAGTTCTAACTCCAAATTTGTCATTTATTTTGGGATACTATTATGTATATTTTATGTGTTTAGAAGCCTTATAAATATGTTTTATTATTATATGCTTTCAAAATTCTCAGAAGGGAGATATTTTGCTATAAGCAAAAGGTTATTTGAAGGATATTTAAATCTCCCATATCAAAAATTCAATAGTTTAAATACAAGTCATTTAACAAAAATTATTATAAATGAGGCAAGTTATTATACACAGGTCATTTCATCTTTATTGGTTATGATTTCTGAGATTTTTGTTATTATATTTATTTATTCTCTTCTTCTTTATATTGATTGGCAAAGTACTTTATTCCTTTCGCTTATACTTTTGTTTGTTGTAGGTATTATTTTAGGAAAAATTACTCATTTGATTAAAACAAAAGGAAAAGATAGAGAAGTTTATCAACGCGGTATTTATGATGTTTTATCTTCTAGTTTTGGAAATTTTAAAGTAATTAAACTATTTTCAAATGAGAAAAAAATAGTTGAAAATTTTACGGGAGTAAGTCAAAAACTTGTACACAGCAACATTATTTTTGAAACTTCTTCACATATTCCACGGCTACTTTTAGATGGTCTAGGTTTTGCATTACTTTCCTTATTGGTATCATTTTTAGTTTGGAAATATAATGCAGATATCTCTAAGTGGATGCCTATTTTATCTTTATATATTTTAGCCCTTTATAGATTGTTGCCTTCCGTTCATCGTATTATTGTACGTTATAATAAAATTATGTTTTATACGCAAGCAGTAGAATTAATTTATAATGAATTACAATATGAGGGAGAACATCTGGGAGAAGAATCTCTTAATTTTAACCATAATATTATATTTAAAGATGTGAATTTCTTTTATGAAAATGGAGAAAAAGTTTTAGACACTATTAATTTATCAATTCAAAAAGGGGAGAATATTGGTGTTATTGGGGAAAGCGGAAGTGGGAAAAGTACTTTTGTAGATATGCTTATTGGACTTAATCTCCCTACGGGTGGTGCTATTTTAATAGATAATCAAGAATTAACGACAAATAATATTGTTTCATGGCGAAAACAAATAGGATATATTCCTCAATCTATTTATCTTTTTGATGGGACAGTTGGGGAGAATATTGTATTTGCTAGAGAATATGATAAAGATAAACTTATTGATGTCCTTAAAAAAGTGAATTTGTGGGATATGTTTGATAAAAAAGAGGGACTTAATACACAAGTGGGTGAGATGGGTAAACTACTAAGTGGTGGACAACAACAGCGTATAGCTATAGCAAGAGCGCTATATTCTTCCCCAGATGTATTGGTATTAGATGAGGCAACATCAGCATTAGATGCAAAAATAGAACAAAAAATAATGCAGGAAATATATACGCTTTGCAAAGATAAAACACTGATCATTATTTCTCATAAACAAGAGATTTTAAAAGAGTGCAATAGAGTATTTAAAGTAGAGAATAAAAGAGTTATCGTATGAGAGTTATTTATGCAACAAGTGACTTAAGTGCATGGGTAGATGTAGCAAAAAATATGCAGATGTTACAAAGTTGGAATCCTATTTATTGGATTACTACACCCCATAATGAAAAGTCTATACATAAAGCCTTTCCTTTGACTATTACCCAAGGATATATAGATGTCATTCGTGGACTTTATACAAGTATTAACTCGCCAAAAAAGAAAAAAGTTTTAGATGAAAAGACTTTGAAAAAGTATTGTTTTCATGAAAAAACTGTGCTTAAAATGATGGATAGGATGGATCCTACTGCCTATGCATTTAATTTAACTGAGAGAACAGAACTATATTATGAGTTGTTGGAATATTGGATAAACGCAGTGAATGTATTAAAACCTGATTTTGTGGTTTTTACAGAGTCCCCACATGCAATTTTTCAATATCTATTATATGCAGTATGTGTTGAAAATAATATAAAAGTTATTCGATTTACTCCAACTCATATAGAAGGATTAACATTTTTATCTTCATCTATCAATACAATACCAGAGTATTTACAAGAAGTATATAAAGAGTGTCTAGAGAATAGTTCTACTTCTCATTACAAGATTGCGAATACTTATTTAAATAAAAATAGAAATTCTTATCAGGAGGCGTTACCTTACTATATGCAAGATATAACTCAAAAAAAGAGTATCAAAAAAATACTACAAAATATTAGTAAGTTAAAACGTTTTTTTAAAAATAAAATATTTACAGCATATAAAAGGGGAAGCTCTCATAGTCTTAATGACAACAATATTACTAAGTTGGATTTATTAAAGTATAAGGTAAAAGGGTATTTTTTCAAGAAAAATTTAGAAAAAAAATACAATAGTTTAGTAATACAAGTAGATTTGACACAACCTTATATTTATGTTGCCCTACATTATCAGCCTGAAAAAACAACTTCTCCAGAAGGAGGAGTATTTGTAGATCAATGGTTAATGATAAATATGCTTTCTGTAGCTATTCCAAAAACGTGGAAGCTTTATGTTAAAGAACATATATCTCAATTTTCTGAAAAACTTTATGGAGAACAAGGGAGAAATGTAGATTTTTATAAAAAGGTATCAGCTCTACCAAATGTGCAGTTTGTTCGCAATGATTTAAGTTCTTTTGATTTGATTGATAATGCAAAAGCGGTAGCTACTGTTACGGGGACTGTAGGATTAGAGGCAGTTATTAGGTCTAAACCTGTTCTTAGTTTTGGATATGCTTGGTATAGATTGTGTCATGGGGTGTTAGATATTAAACAGATAGAAGATTTAGAACAGGCACTAAGACTTGTTGAAAAAGGATACAAAGTAGAAATGCAAAAGGTAAATGCTTTTTTGTATGCCATAGAAAAAGTATCATTTCCTACCTATCTTAATCCTGGAAATAAGGTAGGTGTTTCATTTGGAGAAGAGGTTAATATAAAAAATTTAACACAATGTTTATTAAAATATGCGCATAAGGTATAGTCTTGCAAAAATTGTCTATGAATGAATTGGTTACTTTTGAGAAAAAATATTCTCTTTGGGAGTATCAGTTATTTAATTATCCATTATGGATACATTGCCGAGAACCCCTACTTAACACAGGGATCATGGTTGAAAGAAGAATCGTAAGACCAAGATTAAGTACTATATTTAAAAGTTTTATTTTTACAATAAAATTTTTGTTGACACAAAAAAAATATGATAAAGTTTTTTTCTTAATGGAAAGAGCTGAGTTATTAGAGATATATAAAGAAGAAAAAAACACTAAAAAAATACTTTTTTTAAACCCAGAACAAGAAAAAGTTTATAAAGGTAATTATATTAGTAGCGATTTTTTTAGTTTTTTACGCTTGATAAGTCGCAAAATTTCGTTTGTTTTGTTTTATAATAAATATATAAATATAACAGAGCATTTAGAGATAATAGGTTTAGACAAAGGTTTAAATAAATATATTAAAATTGCAATGGGTGATGCATTCTTTTTAAAACTCCTGTCTTTTATTTTATGGAAAAAAAATGAAAAAATTTATACTGGTGCAGTTATTCCTATGGGAGAAAAGTTTGTAAATATATTAAATTCTTATGAAGTACAACATGGTGTTATTCATCCTGAACATCCTGGGTATATAAGTATCCCCCCTGTAATGAATACTCTGATTTTATATGCTAAACGTTATGAAACTCTATTAATGAAATATGGATATAAAGGTAATTTAAGTATTCAAGAATATAAAAAAACTTTTTTTGAAAGGAATACAGATAGATCTTATACTATTGTAATTTATACACAACCTTTAAAAAGTATGCAAGAAGGAATATATAAATTTTTACATAAATATCGACCTACAAATGTATTTATTCAAAAACACCCTAAAGATTATTTTGATTATAAAATAGATGATAAGTTCTTTGTAAGTGCAACAACACCTTTTGAGGTAGAATATCCTATAATGTATTTAAGTAGTATTATAGAAAATTTTACGCTTTATGATAAGGATTGCTATATATACGATGTAAGGCATTCCTCTATTGATATAAAAACATTTTTAAATATATATACATCAGATACAGAGTCACAAATGATTATTATGAGTAGTTTAGATAAAATATACACAACGATACAGTCAAGAATGTTATGAAATTTTCTCTTTTACTATCCATATACTATAAAGAACAGGCTAACTATTTCAATAAAGCTATGCAATCTATTTGGGATAATCAAACAGTAAGACCTAATGAAATTGTCTTGGTACAAGATGGAAGGCTTACTAGAGAGCTATATCAAGAAATAGCTTTTTGGCAGAAAAAATTAGGAAACATTCTTAGGGTGATTAAGATAGAAGAGAATGTTGGATTGGGGAATGCTCTTAATATAGGACTTAAAAACTGTAGCCATGAACTTATAGCAAGAATGGATACGGATGATATCGCACTTACAAATCGATTTGAAAAACAGTTGAAAATATTTCAAAATAGTGATATTGATATATGTAGTTCTTGGGTAAGTGAATTTGAATCAATGGAAAATAATATAGTATCTTATAGGAGATTACCAGAGAATCATCAACGTTTAGTAGAATTTGCAAAGAAACGAAATCCACTCAATCATCCAGCGGTTATGTATAAAAAATCAATAGTACAATATGCTGGTGGATATAAGGATATGACTTGGTTTGAAGATTATTATCTTTGGGTAAGGATGATGCAAGAGGGAGCTAAATTTTATAATATACAAGAAGTATTAGTAAATATGAGAGCTGGTTATGCACAATTGGAGAGAAGAGGGGGTCTTCAATATGCTATGAATGAAGTAATTCTACAAAAAAAACTTTTGAAATTGGGGTTTATCAATAGTTTTGAATTCATACGAAATGTAGGTATAAGGATTACAGCTAGGTTAGTACCCAAATATTTACTCAAGAAAATATATAGTAAAATAAGAACTTAATTAAAGGAAAATAATGAAAAACAATAATTATAATATAACCCAATTACAACTATGGGGACTTATACTTATAGCATATGCTTTTTCATTTGCTGTACGTATAATATGGGTATATCAATTTCAAGATAATCCAAATTTTTATTGGAATAATCAGTTGATGATAAATACCAATGATGGCTATACGTGGGCTGCTGGAGCACAAAATATTCTTTATGGGATACATGAACATAATCCAGGTATACGCAATATGTGGGGGAATGCAACAATATTTTTTACCGTGCTCTTGGTAAAAATAACACCATTTTCTTTGGAAACAGTTATTTTATATATGCCAACAGTCATATCTTCTTTGGTGGTTGTTCCAATTATACTTATTGCAAGGCTTTATGGGCAAGTTATATGGGGTTTCTTTGCTGCACTTTTAGGAAGTATTGCTTGGAGCTATTATAACCGTACGATGACAGGGTATTATGATACTGATATGTTTTCTGCGATGGCTCCTATGTTTATACTCTATTTTCTTATGAAAAGTACGATTGATTTTAATTTAAAATCTGCACTTTATGCTGCTATAGCAATAGCAATATATCCTTTCCTCTATGATGCCGGAGCTTCCATAGTATACGCGATGGGGATTATCTATGCGGCATACCTTATTTTTTATCATCGCAAAGAGACCAATACGTATTATTCGCTGATATTGGTGTTTTTTGCACTTTTACATTTGCCAATTTCCGCTCCTTTCAACTATATTGCAACGATTATTATATTGATTGTTCTTTATATGTATTTTCAAAAAACAACAATAGCACAAAAAAAATTAATCATAGCGGCTGCTATTTTATTGATGTTGTTTATGTATTTTGGCAATGTGTTTGGGTTGATTGTTGGAAAAGTAATGAGTTATATTACTACTGGAACATCAGTAGAGGGATTGCACTTTTATGGAGTACATCAGACTATTAGAGAGGCAGGAAAAATACCTTTTCAAACCTTTGCCAATCGTATCTCTGGCTCAGAACTTGGTGTTATACTTTCACTCGTCGGATATATCGTTTTAGTCCTAAAACATAGAACGTTTATACTAGCATTACCACTTGTAGGTATAGGAGCTTTTGCTTTAGC
>WFMY01000151.1 GCA_015488855.1 Helicobacteraceae bacterium | reverse complement strand
TGTAATTGTCTCTATAGACTCCAAAGAGTCTAACCTTTGTTTATAATTTTTTATATCTTGTATTTTATCATATTTCATTGCACCTTTGAGGAGGATGGTGTATTTTTTAATCAAAGTTTGGATGATTAGGTTCCCGACTCTGACACTTTCGTCATTCCAGACTTTGATCGGGAATCTCACTTCAACTTGCAACATCTTAAGCAACCTTTCTAATGCAACAACCCGAAACCTATCCATCCCCCAGAACTTAAAACTCAACTGGTCATCATGTCCAGCGTACTTAGTTATCAACTTTTCCTCCACTAAGCCTATTTTATGTCTTGAAGCTATTCTAAGCCACAAATCATAATCCTCACAAACTTCCAATGACTCATCGAAAAACTCATCGTCATTCTGAACTTGATTCAGAATCTCTCGTAAAACCAAAACTGAAGAGGGAGCGATAATGCAATGAGACAAACATCTCTCAAATATCTCTCCACCATATTTTTTAAATTTTTTTGGAATTTTCACCTCTTGAGCATCTCTTATCCAAAGTTCATCAGTATAACTCATAAAAATATTTGGATTTTCTCTATGAAATGCAACTTGTTTTGCAAGTTTTTCTTCATGCCATTCATCATCCGAGTCTAAAAAAGCTATCCAGTCATACGACGTATGTTTGATGCCGAGATTTCTAGCAGAACTCACACCTGCATTTTTTTGGTAGATATATTTCAGATCTATTCCTAGATTCTGAATCAAGTTCAGAATGACAGATCTCTTAATTTGTGAAGTTTCATCCGTAGAGCCATCATTAATGATTATAATCTCTTTTGGAGAGTAGGTTTGTCTATAGACTGATGCAAGAGCTCTTTTTAGAAATGCATACCTATTGTAGGTGGGGATAACAACACTGATATCTATTTGTTGCACTTACCCACAACCAAATTTGCTCTGTTTTTTTCTAGTGTTTTCTTACCTATCCCTTTAACAAGAGTGAGAGCATCAACACTTGAAAAACAACCATGGAGTTTTCTATATTTTACGATTGCCTCAGCCTTTTTAGCACCAACACCTTTTAGAGATTGAAAACTTTTTGCATCAGCATTGTTCATATCTACACTTGCAAATATAGCACCTACCAACATCAACCACAGAATAATTATTCTCATACATTCCCTTTAGCTTACCACTCTTTTATCTCATTATAAACACTATCACGCTCAACAGGGATAAACCCAGAGTTTTTTATGAGTGCTACAAAGTTCTCTAAGTCAACACCATTGGCACTCTTTGCCCCAGCAGCAGAGTTAATAGACTCTTTTTCTATAGTCCCATCTAGGTCATTTGCTCCGAACTCTTGAGCAACTAAAGCTAGGTTTACAGTTGAAGTAACCCAGTATGCTTTCAAGTTTGCCACATTATCTAAAACTATACGACTTATTGCCATAGTTTTAAGTACTTCATTTGCTGTTACTGCATTCTCTATCTTAAGATAATTATTTTCAGTTTGATACACAAGTGGTATAAACGCGTTAAATCCACCTGTTTTATCTTGTAAATCTCTTATACGCATCATATGGTCAATTCGATTTGCACGAGATTCTACATGCCCAAAGAGCATAGTAACATTGGAGTGTTTTCCTCGTTCATGCCATTTTTGGTGGATGTCGAGCCATTGCTCACTTGTCACTTTCCCCTTACAGATATAATCACGCACTTTTTCATCAAATATCTCAGCACCACCACCTGGCATTGAGTCAACACCATTTTCAACCATGAGGTCTAGTATCTCATCATAAGTTTTACCATAATGACGAGCTAAAAAGTCAACCTCTGCAGCTGTAAGTGCTTTTACATGCAGGTGGGGGTAAGTCGTTTTTATGGTCTTAAATATCTCTAAATACCATTCTAAACCAGTATCAGGGTTATGTGCTGAAACTATATGCACTTCTTTGATACCTCGAGACTCTACATCTTTGACAATATCCATGATTTGCTCATGGCTCATAGTGTAAGGATTCGGGTTTTTACGGTTAGCAGAGTAGGCACAAAACTTACAAATATCTGCACATACATTGGTGGGATTGATGTGGCGGTTGATATTAAAGTAGGTTTTTTTACCGTGCAAATCTAGCCGAATTTTGTCCGCCATTTCGCCTAATTCAAAAAGGTCTAAGTCATATAGCGCTAGTGCTTCATCGTATGTAATTCTTTT
>WFMY01000150.1 GCA_015488855.1 Helicobacteraceae bacterium | reverse complement strand
GTATCTACAGTAGCTATCTCTGGATGGTGGATTAACATCTCTCTTATCTCTTTAACAGCATTTTTAATATCACTTGATTTAGAGTTATACTTTACGCCTAAACTCATTTTGATTCTTCGACCTAGTTTTCGTTTATTCCAGTTTTTTATGTCTGCATTGGCTAAATTTGCATTAGGAACTGAGATGAGAGCATTGTCAAATGTTCTGATGGTAGTTACTCTTAAACCGATCTCTACTACAGTTCCCTCTGCTCCATCAGCTACTATCCAATCACCCTGAGAGAAGGTATCGCTCAGCAAGATAGAAAGTGTTCCAAAAAAGTTAGCAAGAGAATCTTTTGCAGCCAAAGCAACAGCAAAACCACCGATACCAAGACCAGATAAAACAGCCGTTAGATTGACACCAGCCGAATGAAGTACAAGTAAAAGTCCTAGAACAAAGATGATAAAGTTCACTATCTTTATACTAACATTGATAATTTCATTTTTAATCTGTGATGTTTTTTTATCAATATGACTTATCTTAATAGATGCAACAGTATTGACAATTTTATAAATCACAAGAGCAAATAAAATACTATAAGCAATAGCAAAAAGTTTATTTACTACCCCGAAGCTCACAAAATCATTATAGGTATATATAATGAGTTCTAAGTTAATAAGTGAAAGTGTAAACTCGGCATATTTTCTTATCTTATTGAGTATCTCAGCAGAATACTTCGTAGTAAATTTTACTCTATTTATCACAATTTCGAGGATTTTAAAGAGGTATTTACTGATAATATATATGAAGATTGTAATGAGCATCATAAACAATATTTTCACAATATTGAGACCCACAACTTCAAGTGCACTATTTATAGACTTGCTAATTTGTGCATTGTTAATCTTCATAACTGGCCCAAGTAAGCCATATTTTGCATATTCATTTAAAGAGTACATCCGTTTGTCATAAAAAGACAAATACTTTATCATATCATGGTTAAACTCTATAATAGCATAGTATTCTTTGATATTTTTCTGAGCCATTTTTAAAGGAGTAGATTTTGTTTTCTCCTGAAGATATGACATATAATCCTTATTATTGATTTTAGCCATTTCTATTTGATTTTGAGCAAAAGCATTGGATGAAAATTCCTGATACTCATCAAAGGTTTTATCATTGAGCGCTTTTAATAATTGTTGAATCATTTTAGTCTGTGCATCTAAAATAAGATATACTTTTATCTTGACTTCATCACGCAAAACTGCATAAGAGTTACCCAATCGTTTATTGAGATTTTTTACTTTTCTTAGTGCAAATATCTCGGATTTATAGAGTTTTGCATTTTCAATATATTCTTTTTTATCTTCTAGTAGTGCATCTATCCCCTCTGCATAGAGTGCTTCTTGTTCTTTTACTAAGGCCAGCATCTCCTCTCTATTGATACTATTTTTTTCCATCTTTTCAATAATAACGAGTTGTTTTTCGATAAATGGTGTAAAGTCACTTTTTGCAAAAAGTGACACTGATACGATGACCAATAATAGTAGCAATAGTTTTTTCACACTAGATTCCTTCAGCAATCATAGCATCAGCAACTTTTTTAAATCCTGCGATATTTGCACCATCTACATAATTTCCCTCAACACCATAATCTTTTGCAGTGAGTGCTACACGCTTACAAATCATCTGCATAGTTTCTTTAAGTTTCTCATCAACTTTTTCAAAACTCCACTTACTCATAGAAGCATTTTGAGCCATTTCAAACTCACTCACCGCTACACCACCAGCATTGGCTGCTTTTGCGGGTGCAAAACAGATTTTATGACTTAAAAAGTCATTGAGAGCTTTTGGAGTTGTTGGCATATTTGCACCCTCTGTAACACTCACAACACCATTGACAATAAGATTTTGTGCGTCAATATCATTAAGCTCATTTTGTGTAGCACATGGAAATGCTGCATAACATGGAATATCCCAAACCGCATGTGCACCTTCTGGATACTCCTCAACGGGAATATATTTTGCTTCTGGATGCTTTTGTGCATAGGTTTCTAAGGAAGTTCTTTTTACAAGTTTTAACTCTTTAAGAAGATCTAAATCAACACCACGAGAATCATAAATAGTGCCTTTAGAATCTGAACAAGAAACAGGTATAGCCCCTAAGTGCTGTAGTTTTTCGATAGCATGAAGTGCCACATTTCCTGCCCCACTTACAGTACAAATTTTCCCTTGTAAACTCTCTTTTGCTTCTATTTCCAACATAGTCTCTGTAAAATACACAGCGCCATATCCTGTCGCTTCTGGTCGCATAAGCGAACCACCAAAAAAGAAAGGCTTACCAGTTAAAACACCATCAAAAGTTGAAGTAATTTTTTTATACTCTCCAAACAAGAAACCAATTTCTCTCCCACCAACTCCAATATCACCAGCAGGAACATCCATGCGTGGTCCGATATATTTATGAAGTTCTACCATAAATGCTGAACAAAATTTCATCACTTCAAAATCAGATTTTCCCTTAGGATCAAAATCACTTCCACCTTTGGCCCCACCAATAGGCAAACCAGTAAGCGAATTTTTCAAAATCTGTTCAAAACCTAAAAATTTTAAAACTTCTTCGGTTACAGTTGGATGAAAACGCAAGCCACCTTTGTAGGGTCCAAGTGCATTATTGAACTGGATGCGATAACCCGTGTTGACTTTGATATTGTTTGCATCATCAAGCCATGTTACTTTAAACTTTATCACTCTATCTGGAACGATAAGTCTTTCAAGTATCGCATGTTCTTTGTATCTATCATCTGTTTTTAAAAGTGGTGAAATAGAGTAAATCACCTCTTCCATCGCCTGACAAAAAAGGTTTTCTGTACTACAATCTTTACCTTCAAACTCTTTTATCTCACTATCTGTATAATCATTCATTCTATTTTAATCCTATTCTAAAGCATCCGTTAAAATTTTTCAACGCAATGACCCTTATTTGATATTTTATTGATTTTCATCATCATATTATACTCTTGTTTATGGTAAAGTTAGATAAAATCATATAAAGGATATCCTATCGTAACTTACACTATTATCCACACTATTCACATCTTTTCTGTCTTTATTTATGGAGGGTTTTTATTTGTTGATGTTTTGTTTTTGAGTAAAATGAATCAAACACTCACAGATGATGAACAAAAAAAAGCAAGAGAAGCCATCATGATACATGTACGAAAGGTTGTCCCTTACTCCCTTATGGTAGCTGTAGTAGCTGGACTCTATCTCTTTTCTCAAGTTTTTGGCAAGATTGGTTCAGATGGGTTAAGCTATTTTCAAACGATGCTAAGTATCAAAGCCTTTTTTGGTTTATGGTTGGGATTTCGCGGAGTAAATCAGAAGCTCTTTGGCATTCAACCATGGGTCTTTAAAAGTCATCTTTTCCCATTCTCATTAGTTACTATCATCATACTTCTATCTCAATTTATGTATTTATAGCTATATTATTAATAAAATGTGATATTATACTCTTATAGTATATAAAAAGTTAGGATGAGACATGACGGCAAATTTAAGTATAAAAAAGAAGATGAATTATTTTATTCTTCTCGTAACTATAGCGGTTACAGCAGCGGCTGTATTTGTATATTGGTCTTTTAGTGCAGTAGCAAACCAGTATGATGAACTTCATCAAAAACTGATGATGGGTGAACTCTATACTCTCGATATAGAAAAAAACCTCAATTATATCTCTAGAACTTCACGAGATATAATCTTAGGTGGTGATTATCAAAAAGATATAACCAAGCTTGATCAAAAAGTAAGTACAATCAGAGAAGACTTCACTAAAATAGAGCACTCAATGCAAGGCGATGCTTCTCTCGCTAAAATGCAAGAAGCCAAAAATTCAACAATGCTCTTTTTGAATAAATCATTAGAGATGATGAAAGGGCTTACTGCGGATGAGATTCGCAACAATAAACCAGCAATTTACAAGAGGTACAGAACCGAACTAACACCCTATGCAAACGCTTCAAGAAAATCTTTTAAAACGCTAGTAAAGATCAAAAATGATGAGCTCAACGAGGGTTCAACTGCTTTGACAGATGAACTTTATTATTTTAAAATTGTTGTTCTTGGATTTGGGATTGCATTTGCCATAGCAATATTTACTTTTGCAACGGCTATCAGAAAATCGACAATTAATGGCATTGACAATTTCTCGCAACAGATAGCGTATGCAGCTTCAGGTGACTTTTCCCACAAATCAGATGATTATAATGCCTTTAACAGAGATACAGAACTTGGAATGATGGGGTATGAACTCAACAAACTCCTCAACCAGATTGATGACATGACTAGGGAGATAAAAACAGCTATCGAGGGTGCTTCACAAGGCGATTTCAGCACAAAAATCTCTTTTAACAACACACATGGAGAGTTTGAAAAAGCACTCCAAAGTGTTTCTACCACAGTTGACTTTATGCATGAACAATACATAAAAGGAAGAAGAGATGAGTTTAACTCTAAACTCAGTACAAAATCTATCCAAGTATCTGAATCACTTACGGTGATACAATCGGACCTCAATACTAACATAGATGATTTAAAAACTGTTACCGATGCTACAAAAAATGCCTCAGAACTAGCAACAAACTCAAGAGAGAGCATCAATGAGATTGTAGATGAGCTAGGAACACTAAGTGAACAGGTTGCTACAAACAATCATTCTGTTGGTGAGCTTGCTACTCAAGCACAAGAGATAACCTCTGTCATAGAACTCATCACAGATATTGCAGATCAAACAAATCTTCTTGCACTCAATGCCGCTATTGAAGCAGCTCGGGCTGGGGAGCATGGGCGTGGGTTTGCTGTTGTCGCAGATGAAGTTCGTAAACTTGCAGAGAGAACACATAAAGCAACTGGAGAGAT
>WFMY01000149.1 GCA_015488855.1 Helicobacteraceae bacterium | reverse complement strand
TACCCAAAAGCAAGAAACCTCTTTAAATCAAAACTCAAATATGAAGTGCCTCTTTTTACGGGATTTCAAATCAGCTCTTATAGTGAGATTATGCACTCTATGGTCAAGATGAAAGCCTTGGATAAAGATAAAGTTATCAATGAAAAGGTCTATCAGCTTACAAAAAGTTACTACGATATGGCTCTTTTAGATAACTCTATGAAAAATCTTAAAAAGATTCTAGACAATATCACAAAACTTGAAGATATGACAAAGAGTATGATAGAAGTTGGTTATGCAAAAAAAGTTGATCTGCTTGAAGTACAAGCGAAAAAAGGTAATGTTCAACGATTATTGTCTCAAATGAAATACAATAAAAAACTTCTCTACCATTATATTAGCTTTTTACTCAATAAAAAAATCACAGATATACAGATCCCTTCTACTCATGTTGAACTACCGACATGGAGTGATGAAGAGATACTCTCTAACAATATAGACATTAAAAGAGCATCAACAGGTTTAGAGGTAAAACGCTCTATGACTAATGTTTCAAAATCAGCTTACTACCCTAAAGTCGGTGCTTTTGGAGAGGTTGCTACTGCGGACAATACCTTTTTAGGAAGTGCAAGAAAGCATGCTTCTTACACTGTAGGCGCTCATCTTACTTGGAACATATTTAATGGTGGAGTAGATGCTGCAAAGATACAAGAAGCACGCATACAACAGCTCAAAACAGAGTCACAAGTTATTTTAGCTAAAAATGGCATTAAGCTACAATTAGCAAAGATAAGAACTGAGATAGAAACTTATGACTCAGAGGTAAATTCACTCCAAAAAGAGTTAAAACTCTCAAATGCTATCTATAAAAATTACGAAGGTAGGTACAAAGAGAAGCTCGTATCTATGAGTGATGTTATCATCAAACAATCACAACAGATAAAAAAGGTTTTACAACTACAACAAGCACTCAACAAAAGAAATGAGCGTATATTCGCTTTAGAAAAACTAGCAAATGGAGACAACTAAATCATGAAAAAAATCTTACTACTCGCAGCACTAAGTGCTTCACTCATAGCAGAAATGCTTACACTTTCAGGCAGTGTCATCTCAGACAATGAAAAAATGATAACGAGCCGTTTTATGGGCTTTGTAACAGAGGTCAATGCCAACGAAGGGGAGAAAGTTAAAAAAGGTCAACTTCTTTACACCATTGATTCAAAAGAGATTGACTCAGCACTTACTCAAGTAAAACTTGGAATTAGTCAAGCACAACTATCGCTTCAAATGTATCAAAACCAATACACAAATGTAAAACTCAATCTTGAGAGACATAAAAGGCTACTAGAAAAAGATATGGTTTCAAAATTTGAAGTTGAAAACCTAGCACTTGCTGAACAAAACTTAGCTAACATGATAGCTATTGCACAAAAGCAAGTTATTCAGGCAAAAGCACAACTTGAAGAGGTAAAAAACCAATACAGATACCTTCGTATCAAAGCACCTAACGATGCTGTAGTGGTTGCAAAAAATATCAAAGTTGGTGAGATGGCGATGCCTGGTATGCCAGCCTTTATTCTCTCAGATCTCTCAAACCTTAAAATTTCTGCAGAGATATCTGAGGGTAACTTAGGTCGTGTAAAACATGGGACAAAAGTGATTTACAAAATCCCTTCATTAAAACTCAAAGGTATTGGGGAAGTAAGTGCTATCATACCAAACTCAAACCCAATGACCCATACTTTTAAAATAAAAGTCTCCTTTAAAACAAAAAATAAATCAGTCTATCCAGGTATGTATGCTACCGTTGATGTAAAATAAGGATACTCATATGAAAAAAGATAATACTTATAAACCTACTGATTATGCAGGTAAATTAGCTGCTGGATTTCTTAGGAATCCTCTAACTATTGTTCTTGGAGTATTTTTACTTGCTATTGGTTATATGTCATTAGAGATAATGCCTAGAGAGGAAAATCCTCAAATGGTTGTGAGTGGATCTACTGTCATAGTTGCACTTCCTGGTGCAAGTGCTGCAGAGATTCAAAAAGTGATCGTCAAGCCACTAGAGCGTAAACTCAAAGAGGTCAAAGGTGTTGAGCATATCTTTGGAACTGCTATGGATAATGTAGGCGTTGTTAATGCTGCATTTTTTATTGGTGAGACCAAAGAGGGTTCTAACCTCAAGATATATGACAAGATTATGCAAAATTCTGGGATGTTTCCAAAAGGAGCTATGAAGCCTATTATTAAACCTCTCGATATAGATATTGATATACCTATTGTGAGTGTTGCCTTTTACTCAAAAGGAGATATGCTTTCTAAGACTGAGCTTTATGAACGAGTGCAAAATATTCAAAATCTCATCAATGGACTACCTAATGTAGCTGTTACACAACTCAAAGGTGGCAATAAAGTTCAATTTAACATTGAGGTTGATATTAATAAACTCTCAGGGTACAACCTATCTATGGGTCAAATACTTCAAGCTGTACAAGCACTTTCATATAGTGTCCCAGCGATAAAAAACACAACAAAAGAAAATAAAATCGTTATGCTTGGAGTCAAAAATGCGATTGAATCGGCTGACGATATTGCTAACATCATAGTCGCTCAATATATGGGTTCGCCTATCTATCTTCGCCAAGTTGCCCATGTTGAACAAAGTTATGATATTCAAAATTTTAAATCAGCATCGATAAGTGTTCGAGATAAAAATGGCAAATTTATACCGCTCAAAAACCAAGTAACGCTCAGTGTATCAAAACTTCAGGGGACGAATGCCGTAGTTATTGCTGATGCAGTAAAAGAGGAGCTTAGTCTTCATAAAGAAGCACTAGCAAAAGATGGTATCAACTATGTTATCACTAGAAATGATGGACATCGTGCAAATGAGGCAGTTAATGAACTCGTTTATCACCTTGTTTTATCTATTATTATTATTGCAATATTGCTCATACTCGTTCTTGGTTGGAGAGAATCTCTTATCGTTACATTTACAGTCCCTGCCATCTTGGCAATCACCCTCTTTGTAGCTTATTTAACAGGACAAACTATCAACAGAATTACACTCTTTGCATTTTTACTTTCCCTTGGTTTACTTGTAGATGCAGCGATTATTGTTATTGAAAATATTCACAGACATTACCACTCACTTGAGGGTATGCATGAGAGCAAGGATGAGCTTATGATAAAAGCAACAGATGAGATAGGGCCTGCAACAAACATTGCAACACTCGCTATCATTATGACAATGGTACCTATGGCTTTCGTAGGGGGAATGATGGGTCAATTTATGAAACCTATCCCAGCCAATGTCCCTGT
>WFMY01000148.1 GCA_015488855.1 Helicobacteraceae bacterium | reverse complement strand
CTTATCTGTAATTACAATGTATATACATTATATGTTGAAGTTTTTATCATGTGGAATTATGCGAAATTTATCGCTTGAAACAGAGATTAAAGAATATGATATACTTACTTAAATAAAATATAAGCAATAGGGAAGTGACTTTGAATTTTAGGGGCTTAATTTTATTAAACAAGCCACAACCCCCTATAATGGAATAAGTATTATTCCCCACAGCTGCTATGAGTATGATACGAAATGCAATGATAAACATGCCAAATAACTATGCAGTCAATTTAGAAAATGCAGATAAAGCAACAATCAAAGAGTATGTGACAGATGATATAAACAAGATGCTTAGTGACTTACAAGCAGTTGGTAAACAGTTTGTAAAGTGATATAATACTTCTAAGGATATGAAAACTATCCTACTTCTTCATGACGGAACTATTTCTTTACATATAAACATATTTAGCCTTTATGGCTTTTTATGTAACTTCATGACAAATTCATATCACAAATAATATACCTAATTAATAATTAAATCAAAAAGTGGGGGATAAAGTGGGGTAAGGGTAAACCTTAAAAATAAAATTAGTTTTGAAAATCTTTTGAAAGTCCGTTAATTAGGAAGTCTAAGAATGGTGCGCTCGAAGGAATTCGAATCCCTGACCGCCGGTACCGCAAACCGGTGCTCTATCCAGCTGAGCTACGAACGCACATTGTCTCTATTTTAAGAGGCTGAAATTATACCATCTATAACTTATATTATTCTAAATCTTCACATTTGTTCAATAGAGTTTGGATATTTTGTTCTTGCACAAAGAGGTCATAGCTTTTTCGGACATAGGCTTGTAATAATGCTTTAATCTCATTATTACCATCTATATTGAAATCATTTTTTATTTGAGTCTGAAGAAAAGATGCAAAATCATCCGCAACATCTACATCAAATCGTCTTCCACCAACATGAAGTGCTATTTTTTTACTCATCTTTAGCCTAAGATATTTTCTATATTATTTGCTATTTCTTCTATTTCCATATCTTTTTTAATGTTTTCATCTACTAATTTTTGAATTTCATCATCTTTGAGTGTTTGTTGTACTTTTAAATTCACGAGTTCACTGCGAAGCATCTCGTTCTCTGCTTTTAAAGAATGAAATTGTGCCAATAAAGTTGAAATCTTGTCGCTAAGTTTCTGTAAAGTTGTCTGGTTATCCATATTAGAATTTTACCATATTTATTAGATATATGAGTCCAAAATATCTTCATACTCTATTCTTGAAAAAGAGTTCTTTTTTGTCTCATTGATTATCTGCTTCAGTCTATTTAAAACAACCTTTGTCGGATTTGCTGTATTGAAAGCATCTATAGCTATACATGTAGTTGTATTATGAAAGTGATTGTCCAGTTTTAAAAGTAGGTTCTGACTTGCTTTTGACGCTTCTTGAACATCAGTAAAGTGAAAAAGCATAAAAAAATGGTTCTCGTCCATCTTTACAAATCTATCACTTTTGCGTATGTAAGCACCCAACTCTTCAAGTCCTAATTCTTTTTCATGATAAACCAAAGCAAAGGTTGCATTTGTCTGGTATCTTTCATAGGTATAGTAAGCTCTATTTATCTCTGCATTGATTCTAACTTCTATTACTGAACTCATTTATTTCCTTTATCTAAAACTTTTTTTATTGTTTTCAATTTTAAAGATTCATTTCTATTATTTTAAATAATATTCAATACTATATCGTAAATCTTCATCCAAATCTATTATGTTATTTAGCATCCAGTGTAAGTAACTAGGGTCTAAAATACTAATTTCTTCTATATAACGCCCAGCATACTTACCAAATTCAAATTTTTGTAAAAGTACATTGACAAAACTAAGTCTTTGAAGCTCTTCATGCGAGGCAAGAGATAGAAGATATGCATAAAGAGATTTTACAACTTTTGCATCACCTAAAGCATCATGTGCAACAATGAGTTCTTTTTCATCTCTATAAAGTTTTAAATCATAGCGTAAAAATTGCAAAGAAAACTCTTCACTATCATTAAGAAGATGCTTTGAAACTCTTAGAGTATCAACCATCTCTCCTTGCCACTCAAAACCTACATTAGCATAAAGCATCTTCAGATCAAAATTAATATTATGTCCAACTAAACATACGCCAGTTTGGTTGAAGCTCTCTAAAAACATATAGGCCTCACTCTCTTGTAACAAACCCTTATCTTTTATCATCTCATTTGTTATATGATGGATACTTGATGCCTTGGGTGGAATTTTTTTGCCCTCATTTACTAAGGCACTATACTCTTTAGTAGTCTCCGCGTCAACGACTACAAGCCCTATAGAGACTATCTTATCACCTGTTTCTAAACCAGTAGTCTCCACATCTAAAAATATCAACATTTTACAAGTTCTACTCTCTTACACTTCGCTATCATAAGTATCAAAGAAAAATATCCAGCTACAAGCACAAAACCAAAAAGCCAAAATATATTAAACCATTCAAATACACTGGTATAATCACTGAAAAAGTATGTGATGCCAAGGGACAAAATCATCAAAGAAGCTACTATCCAGATAAGAAGCATAAACCATTTTCGCCATACTTTTACCAAATCTCCATAGCCTATAGAATGCACTACCTCTTTTGTATCACAACTTAATAATCTCAACTGGTATCCATCCAAACAAATATCAAAGATATATTTCACACTTCTAAAAAGAGCGATTAAAAGAGTTCCACTCCAAGAAAGCACAAACCAAAACCAAAAAATATCTAAGAGGGCTTTTAGAATCTCTATATTTATATCTAGTTTAGTGGACTGCTGTATATACATGAAAAGAGTAATCATAAGAGCTATTACTACAGCAAGGGCTATACTGCACAGAGTCACTCGTAACATCCATTTTAACCATAATAAAAAGTAAAATCTACGCATCATCTTCTTTTTTAAAGGCCTCTAACATCGTATTATAATGTTCTAAAGTCATAAAACTTTTTTCAAATCTATAACGGATAATAAACTCAACAATTTTATCTTTAAAATCTGGATTCACATTTTCGACTTTTCCAAAATAACCCAAAGAGATATTTTTACTTTTGATAACTGCTTCTTTATCATAAGAGATTGCTAAAATCTGTAGATATTTCCCTAATCTCAGTTCACCTAAAGTTTCACTCTGTAGAGATGCTCCTAATAGGTTCAGTGCTTTAAACTCAAAGATATCAGAGAAATTTTCAACCTTTTCATTAATACTTATATCATAAAAAAGTTCTTCTAAAATACTCAAATTTTCTTTACGAACGCGTTCGTAACTTGATATTTTAGTTGTTAAATCTTTTAATCTATCTAAAGCTGAACTCACCCCAATACCTCATAAATCAATTTAGAGTATAATATTATCATATTTATTGAAGTTATCTTCTATTTTAAACATTTTAATAAAAATCTACACAATCTTAATGATTTCTTTAACAAAAAAGTATCATTAAAGGATTCTTAAGGGGGGGGGTATAATAAAAAATAACAAAATCCTCTTAGGAGCCAATCTATGTCAACTATAAAAAGTGCCAATATATCGAACTTGTTACAAATAGTTATATTTATTATTATTTTTATAATTGAATATTTTCTATTAGGCTTTTCATACATAACGACAATTGCAATAATTTTAAATATATCATTAGCCATATTTTTAAGAGGGCAAATATTGACAATCAAGAAAAGTATTGAAGTAACTACCCAATCTTTAACAATAGCTTCCAATGGTGAATATAACAAACAGCTAAAACCAATTGGTTCAGGAGAGCTAGAGGAGATGGCTATTGCTTACAATAAAGTTTTTTCTGAATTAAATACTTTTATTGAACAAGTTAAAAATGGTATGAACAGTGCCTTAAACAAGGACTTTACTCATATTCAAAGTGATGGATTAAATCAAACTCTTAAAAGCAATATTGACTTTATCAATCACTCTATTGACAAGATGGCTTCTCAACATGAAAGTTTTGGTCATTTACGACTTGTAAAAGAGCTTACTTCGAGTTTAACTTCTGCCTGCTTAAAAGATTTAACCATACTTCAAGGAAATTTATCTAATGAAGTTCAAGAGTTAGAGACTATTGATAAACTTAATGATATCAATGATAAACACTCAACTGATATTGACAGTGAAATAGATACCATAGTCGATAAAACGAACTCTATTGTGGAAGATATTTCCAAAACATCTGAAATTTCTAATGAGTTAAATAGTAGTGTTGATGAGATAAGTTCGGTAATATCTCTCATTAAAGATATATCAGACCAAACAAATTTATTAGCACTTAATGCCGCTATTGAGGCAGCAAGAGCAGGAGAACACGGAAGAGGGTTTGCAGTAGTTGCTGATGAAGTTAGAAAGTTAGCAGAGAGAACCCAAAAAGCAACAGAAGAAGTTGCTATAAGTATTCAGTCATTAAAACAAAATTCAAATGATATGAATATCAATGCTACATCTTCTCATGAGTTAACAGTGGAAGTTGAGGAACTTATAAGTGGTTTTAAAGAAAAAACTTATGAATTAAAAGAAAATTCTCAACATATCAAAAATGACACGAAAAATACACTCAATACAATTTTTATAATTTTAATAAAACTTGACCATCTACTATTTAAATCTAATGGTTATAAAACTGTATTTACAGATAAAGTTGAATCTGATTTTGCAGACCATCATAATTGTAGATTAGGTAAATGGTATGAGAGCGGATTGGGTAAAGAGCTATTCAGTAAAACCCCATCATACTCTAAACTTGATAAACCACATTCACAAGTCCATGACAACATACTCAAAGCTGTTGATTGTGTAAAAAATGGAACTTGCCTCATAGAAGTTGATAATGTATTGACTTATTTTGATAGAGCAGAAAATGCAAGTTCTGATGTAATAAATATTCTTGATAAATTACTTGAAGAAGAGAGAAAATTAAGAAATCCGTAAAGTATGATTTGTTAAAAAAATTTAAATACATATAGACTTTTTACACGAATATAATTCTTAATTAGCTATAATTATAATAAAAGAGTAAAATGGACTATTTAAAGATACTTAAGACAAATCAACTTGCTGGTGAGATTCAAATCTCAGGTGCTAAAAATGCTTCTCTTCCACTTATTGCAATGACAATTCTTGCTAAGAATAATGTCTGCATAAAAAATCTTCCCCAAGTTGCAGATATCAATACTCTTTTGAAGCTTTTATCCAATCTAGGGGCAAATATAGACAAACAAGCACATCATGTTAGTGTTGACACCACTTCACTCCATGAAACAAAAGCAACTTATGACATAGTCAAAACTATGCGGGCATCTATCTTGGTTTTAGGTCCTATTCTTGCTCGTTTTGGTCATTGTGAAGTTTCTTTACCTGGTGGCTGTGCTATAGGTCAAAGACCTGTAGACCTGCATCTCAAAGCTCTTGAAGCAATGGGAGCAAATATACAGATAAAAAGTGGCTATATCCAAGCGACAGCTCCCAATGGTCTCCACGGTTGTGACATCATTTTTGATAAGGTTACCGTAACTGGTACAGCAAATATTGTTATGGCGGCAGCCTTGGCAGATGGGGTTACAAATATCACCAATGCAGCAAGAGAGCCAGAAGTTGTCCAACTCTGTGAGATACTCAATGCATCAGGGATAAAGATAGAGGGTATTGGTAGTGCAATATTAAGCATTCAGGGAACTGCAGGTACACTTATAGATATAGATGAGTTTTGCATAATTCCAGACCGTATTGAAGCAGGAACATACCTTTGTGCTGGAGCTATTACAAACTCCCAGTTAACACTTACTCATGTAGAACCAAAGCATCTTGGGGCAGTGCTTGCTAAACTAGAAGAGATGGGTTCTTCTTTTACACTTACTGAAGACACTATCACCATACATCCTTGCAAAAAGATACACTCAGTAAAAATCATCACCCAAGAGTACCCAGCCTTTCCTACAGATATGCAAGCCCAGTTTATGGCACTTGCTACACAAGCTGATGGGGTCTCTATCATCGAAGAAAGGTTGTTTGAAAACCGTTTTATGCATGTGAGCGAACTACAGCGTATGGGTGCAGACATAAGTTTAAACGGTCATACAGCTACAGTCAGTGGAAAATCTCAACTCAGTGGAACAGATGTAATGGCTACAGATTTGCGAGCATCTAGTGCTTTGGTATTGGCAGGTTTAGTTGCCAATGGAGAAACTGATGTGCATCGCATCTACCACCTTGACCGTGGCTATGATGCACTAGAAGAAAAACTTGGGAATGTTGGCGCTGATATCTCTCGACTCAAAGAGTAGGGGGGCGAAATATATTCCATACGCTTAAGAGAAATAACCTTCTCCATATTTTAAGCTCCCGTGAACATATTTCTGCGAAATATATTCCATACGCTTAAGAGAAGGTCATTCTTCAAAAATAATGATTTCGTAGATGCTTTTTTTCGTTACTAAGGCCTTGTCTGGTGACACAGAGTGTACATTTTTTGACTTTTGAACTTCATGTCTGAGCGTAGCTATCTCGTTTTCCATCTCATCTACATTATCTTTTAATCTGAGTATGATATCTACTCCTGCTAAGTTTACTCCGAGTTCCCTTGTGAGTCTTAAAATAAGTTTTATTTTATCTATATCTCTTTGAGAATACAAACGGATTCTTCCATTTGAGCGTGATGGACAGATAAGATTTTCTCTCTCATATTGACGAAGAGTTTGAGGGTGAATATCTAATATCTTTGCAACGATACTGATGAGGTAAACGGGTTCGTCATACTTGTGAATCATATCTTACTCCTGTGGAAGTTTTTCTTTAAGAACTGTTATAAGCTCCTCGTCAAGATCTTCAACTTTTGGTAAAATGATATTTGCCGCAAGATACAGATTGCCACGAACCTTTGTTTTTCTATTCATAGCACCCATCTCTTTTACGCGAAATCTTTGTCCATTTTTAGTATTTTGAGGCACCTTAAGTTTTATCTCTTTATCTAAAGTTGCTATGGCTATCTTGTCTCCAAAAAAAGCTGCTTTTAATGGTAGATCAAAAGTTTTGATTAGGTCATCACCATCACGAGCGTATTCAGGATTTGGAGCTACTGTTATCTTTAAAAATAGGTCTCCCGCTCGACCACCTTGAGCGTGTCCCTTACCTTTGACACGCATCTTTTCACCACTTTTAACACCTGCTGGAATCTTGATGTCAAATCTATCTCCGCTAACAGAGATAGAATGACTACCACCAAGGATAGAGACACTAAAAGGTATGGTGACACTTGTTTGGATATCTAGGTTTGGTTCTTGATGCTGTTGTGAAAAACCTCCACCAAATGGATTGCCACCACCACCGAAGCCACCACCGCTAGCAAACATTTGTCTTAGTATATCATCGAGGTCACCTTGACCACCACCATGTGAGCGTGAAAAGTCATGAAAGTTTTGTCCACCAAACATAGAGTCGCCATGCATATCGTACTGTTGCTTTTTCTCTTTATCGCTCAATATCTCATACGCAGAATTTATCTCTTTAAACTTATCTTCTGCATCTTTATTTTTATTGACATCTGGGTGGTATTTTCTTGCTAATTTTCTATAGGCTTTTTTTATCTCTGCTTCACTTGCATTATCTGTTACTTCTAATGTTTCATATAATGATTTTGCCATAATTGTTCCTTTAATAATTGTTTGTTTTATTAGTGTAATTATATCATAAGAGTTGAGCCTATGTCAATCAAGTTGTCGCTCCGATAAAACAAAGCAACGCAGAAAATGCATTGCTATTTGGATTTTAATGTAGGAAGTGGCGAACTTCTGAGAAATATAGACTCATGCCAAACTCATTAGCAGCCTCGATAATCTCTTCGTCTCTGATGCTTCCGCCAGGCTCGATAACATTTTTCACACCAGCCTCTGCTGCTGCATCTATACTATCACGGAAAGGGAAGAATGCTTCACTTGCAAGTGCCGCCCCGCTTACATCAAGTCCCATATCTTTTGCTTTTTTGAGAGCACACTGTGCGGCATCTACACGAGAGGTCATCCCCATACCAACGGCAACCATAGCAGCATCTTTTACATACACTACACAATTCGACTTCGTAAGTGACGCAACTTTATAAGCGATTTCTAGATCTTTTATCTCTGCCTCTGATGCACTGTTTGTTGAAACTAACTTCGCATTTTTTACTTCATCTGCTCCAACTTTGTCAGCGTCTTGGAAAACAAATCCACCATCAATATGTTTGAAATCTTTTTTATCATTTGCAAGAACTAATTTATCTGTACCCATCTCAAAAAGTTTAATACGCTTTTTGTTTGCAAATACCTCTTGTGCTTCCGGAGTGATACGACCAGCAATAATAACTTCTAAGAAAATCTCATTCATCTTCTGTGCTAACTCTTTTGTAACAGTTCCATTGACAGCTACAACACCACCAAATGCAGAAACTGGATCACATTTGAGCGCTTCAGTGTAAGCTTGCAAGAGTGTATCTTTGATGGCAAATCCACAAGGGTTACCATGCTTAGAGATACAAACAGCATTGTCAGTCCCAAAAGCAGCAGCAATTTTAACAGCACCATTAAGGTCAGTCAAGTTGTTAAAACTTGCTTCACCCTTGAGCGTTGTAAAGTTATCAGCAAAGTGCATATCAAACTGATAAAGCGCACCTTTTTGATGTGGATTTTCTCCATAACGAGTATCCATAACCTTGTTTCCTACGATAAACTGCTTCTCACCAGAGCCATCATTAAATCGTTCGTTCATATAGTTTGCTATCATACTATCATACGCAGCAGTATGTTCATATGCTTTTATCATATAGCCACGACGGAACTCTTTTGTATTTTTCTCATTCTCTATCGCATCAATGACTTCATCATAATCTTCTACATTTGTAACAATGATAACTGCATCAAAGTTCTTTGCAGCAGAGCGAACCATAGCTGGTCCTCCGATGTCAATATTTTCTATAATCTCATCAAAATCATCAGTTTTTTCAATAGTCTCTTTAAAAGGGTAAAGATTTACACAGACTAGGTCAATAGACTCAACACCTAACTCTTTAGCTTGATCTAGATGTGACTGCTTATCACGACGGTGAAGTATTCCTCCATGGACATAAGGGTTTAATGTTTTTACTCTCCCCTCAAAACACTCTGGAAACTTTGTAACTTCATCGATCTCAATAGCTTTTATACCAGCTTCAACTAGTTTTTTATAAGTACCACCAGTTGAGATAATCTCATAACCATTTTTTACTAAAGAGTTACAAAACTCAACTACCTTTGCTTTATCGCTTACACTTACTAATGCTCTTTTTGTCAAAACATTTCCTCTTGAAAATAAATTAACGAATTTTATCTAAGTTCACTTTAGAAGATGGTAAAACATGCATAAATTTAAGGTTAGATATCATCTTCTTAGTTTAGATAACCTCTATGCTAACATCTGCTACCTTTATCATCTCACCGTTTCGTATCTTTGCTCGTTTTCTAGTTTCAATTTCACCATCTCTTAGAACATAACCCCCATCTATGAGAATCTTTGCTTGTGCACCAGAGTCAACTAGGTCAAGCACTTTTAAAAGTTTAAACAGTTCTATATATTCATGTTTTAGTTCATATTGCATTGATATATCCTTTAAAGAGTGCAATAATATCAACAATTTTAAAAGATTCTTATAAAATTATAGAATTTATTGCTTTATTGTTACTTTTTTTGCTATAATCTCATCACGAAGAAAGATAAAGATAGAGTTATATCTATTCTTAGATTGATTCAATATTTTTATTAGAAGAGGTATATTAATGGCAGAGCTATTAAACGGATCAGTAAAATGGTTCAACGACGAAAAAGGTTATGGTTTCATTGAACAAACAGACGGCGGAGCAGATGTATTTGTACATTTTCGTCAAGTAAACAACCCAGATGGTGGGCGTGTAACATTAGCTGATGGTCAAAAAGTAACTTACGAAATTGGTGAAGGTCAAAAAGGCCCACAAGCTGAAAATGTAACTGCTGTATAATTTTTTATACAGTTACAAACTACACTAATAAAATTTTATTAGTGTAGTCTTTCTAAAATCCCCACAATACATTTATTTTTTCAAAACAACTTCATAAATTCCAAGAGCTAATCGTACGCCATTGGCATAACCACGCGCAGACAATGTTGCTCCAGTTATAGTTGGCAAATCTTTTCCTATGCGTAAGGTATCATTCTTAGTTTTCTTTTCAAAAAGAGATTCCCATTTTTTATTGGGTGCAAACTCTGGTGGTTCATTAAAAGCTATTGTTGCGACACTCTTTATTACACCCTCAAGATTTATCATGGTGAGTAAAGCAGCATCTTTAGTACGCATTTTATTCATAGTTAAAACACCATATGCAATGATTGTTTTATCTTCTTGTATTTTGAAGATACGATATATCCTTGTTTTAAGTTTTTGATGTGCTATTTTAGATAATGCTTTAGCTTGCTTACTTTTTAAAAGTATATTTTTTTTAGTGACAATTACTTTGTCTCCATACGCCAAATGGATAGCTTCAAAAGGGGTTATGAGTAATTTTGCATGAAGGGAGCCGAGCAAGAACAGTGAAAGTAAAAAATATCGCATGAAGTATAATCCTTGGTTTTTGTCATTATAACACAAGAGCACTTTAAAGTGCTTCTTGATTATGGGAGGAGGTGTTCAAATTTTTTATCTGTCAATGTTTTGAGAAAAGCCACTAT